>NZ_JARPLU010000135.1:9044-13021 GCF_032349615.1 Limnospira sp. PMC 1279.21
CGGAGGCTTATCAAAATGCGATCGCTTGGCGGGATGATTTACCCTGGTCTCACTACAATTTAGCCGAAGCATTGGTCAAGTTGGAGCGGTGGGAAGCAGCAGTTAAGGCTTATAAAAGGGCAATGGAAATTCAGCCTGATTTGCCTTGTATCTATGAAAAGTTAGGGGATGCACTCCGACATCAAGTCCCCCCCAATCTGGAAGAAATTTCTCAGGTTTATTATAAGGCGATCGAAGCCAATCCCGATAACTTACAGATTTATTATAGAGCTTTAGAAGCTAATCCTCAAGATGCCAAAATTTCTTTAATGTTGGCGGATGCCTTCAGAAGTCAAGGTCAGTTAGATCAAGCAGTTACATTTTATAAAAACACTTTACAAATCGCACCAAATAATACTCAATTGCAAATCAATGCTTGGCAAAATCTGGGAGATATTTGGCGTACTGTTGGGCGTTTAGAAGAAGCAGAAAAAGCTTATCATCAGATCGGGAATTGGAAGGCTAAAACAATTCCATATAAAATTGTATTATTCACACCCTATTATAAAGATCAGCATCCAAACAGACAGGATGAATTAATTTATTGCCTCAGAAAAAATATAGAATGTCCTGAGATTGAAAAAATTGTCTTACTGATTGATGATGGTCATCAGCCAGAACTAGAAAATCCTAAGATTGAAATTATCAGGCTCTCTTCTAGGGCGACTTATCTGGATTGGGTCAAATTAACACAGGCAAGATTTGCTGATAAAATATCAGTTTTGGCAAACACTGATATTTACTTAGATCAATCTATTTCATGGCTTAGAGACATATTTTCTACTAACCCTAATGCTTTTATTGCCCTCAGCCGTCATGAGCAACAAGACTCAGAGCAAACTTTGCACAAGAGTCCCCATCAGTCTCAGGATCTTTGGGCGGTTTATGGAGGATATAATTTTAGTAAATCCTTAAAGAAATCTTTGGAAATTCCTTTAGGATTTCCTCGCTGTGATGCTAAGATTGCCTACTTATTTTCAGTTCATGGTGCCAAAGTTTATAATCCATGTAATCACATCAAGATAGTTCATCTACATGAAACACAGTTAAGGTCTTACGATAAGTACGGTGACACTACGATTTTAGGTAGTACAGCATGGGTTTATCCTAGTAGCAATCTTAGTCAGCCCTCTAAGTTGAAAATGAATGTGTGGACTTTAAATCCAGATGAAGTAGAAAATATTCAAATTAATAATAGTTTGATTCGGTGGCAAGAAGGACACAAAGAGCAAGGTTCAGAGTCTAGGGAAGCAGCCATACAGCCACCAGCAGCCTCAGATTATTGGAGAATAATTCAGTCTCAAGAAAGTATTATTACTGATCCCAAAACCATAAATAATCATTCTCCAGAGAAGCAAACCAGAGAATATTTAGATAAAATTATTGACAAAAGTAGTAATTCTATTTTATTAAGTAGCTTGGAGAAACTTCCTACTATGAAAGGAATTTCTCTAGTAACTTGTTGCATGAATCGAAATGATAATCTTGTACATAGTCTTAAAACTTGGCTAAAACTTGCAGAAATTGATGAAATAATTATCGTAGATTGGAACTCCAATATTCCTGTTAGTCAATCTCTACAAGAATCTGGTATTAAAGATGATCGTATTCTAATTGCTAAAGTTATTGATCAGCCCAGATGGATTCTTACTCTTGCTTATAATGTAGGCCTACAATTAGCAAGATATGACAAAATTCTAAAAATAGATGCCGATAATAAAATAACTTCTGACTTCTTTGAAAAAAATCAGTTAGTTGATCAAAGCGAGTTTTTTGCTGGTGATTGGAAATATTATGAAAATAGATATTTGAATGGAACTTTTTATGTGTGGAAAAAACAATTATCTGAAATTGGTTATTTTAATGAATACATTCAAACTTATGGTTGGGATGATACTAATTTGTACGAAAGATTAACCGAATCAGGCTTAACAAGAAAATTGTTACTAGAGGAAACTCTGAGTAACATTGAACATAGTAATGATTTAAGATTAATTAATCAGATTGAATCATTAAAAAGAAGCTCGAACGCAATTGAAGAAATTAAATCTACTCCTGAATATCTTATTCAATTTAATAGATATTTAACGCATTTATTGCCTGATTGGAAATCTAATTCACAGAGAAGAGATTACCTGTTATTGGCTAAGGATTCAGTAATAAATAAAGGGAAAATTGAATTATTATTTCAGGCTATTAACTCTCCTCATATAATTCCTGATTATTTAACAAAAATAGCTCAAGAATTAGCTTTAAGAATGAGATTATGGATGATTGAGAAAAACAATAAATTCATTTGGGAAGATAATGCTTTAAATGAATTTATTGTACAAAAAAAGATAGAAACAACTATTAAAGAACAACTAATTAATTTGAACAATCAAACAAGTAATCTACGACAGAAAGAAACAATATTTTCAAGCGATAATTGGCATATCATTTTCAATTTTTCAAAAACCAATCCTTTAAAGGTAATTTTGGCGATAAATCATTGGTTAGATACTACTTATTTACTTCCTAAGCAACCCATCATGTGGATTTATCCATTTTTTGACAATGATGAAAGTGATTTAGCCCAATTATGGATCAAAAATTATATAAATTATAGATATGATCAAAGATTAAAGTTATTGGATAACTATAATTTATTTAACATCTATGAACACATAATGATTAATTTTGATACTTGTTCCGTAACTGAATCAAAATTAAAATTTATTACTCAAACTCATCCTTCTGCATTGGCAAATTTAATAGAAATAAAATTTGATAATGAATTTGACTATATCGATGTTAAAGAATTTATCAAAAAAGAAATGAATCTCAATTGGTTAATTCAATTTAATAATAAAAAAGAGTATATATATTACCAAATATTAATGGCAGAAATAGAATACCAAGAAAACTCGATAAACCAACAGATAAAAACAGATCCTTATCTCAATCCTCTAATATCTATTGTTACCTCGGTTTATCAAGGTAGAGAATTTATACAGGGATTTCTTGAAAATATCACCAAACAAACCATATTTTCTCAATGTGAGTTAATTCTGATTGATGGTAATTCTCCAGAAAACGAAGGAGAGATTATTGAGGCATTTATTCATGAAAACGGCTTTAGCAATATTCATTATCATAGATTAGATAAAGATCCAGGATTATATGAATGTTGGAACATAGCAATTCGTCAAAGTCATGGTAAGTATATTACTAATGCTAATTTGGATGACCGTCGCTCTCCTTTGCATCTGGAAATACTAGCTAATCACCTAGAAAATAATCCTCAAATTAGTGCTGTATCTTCAGCACTGGTTGTCACTTACCAACCAAATGAGGATTGTAACTTTTTTACACCAGAGGCAGTTTGGTTTGATGGACTTTCAGGAGAAATAACTTTCGACGACTTATATAAATATAATAATGATGGTATTGTTGTCTCTCGGAATACCCTACACTGTATGCCACTTTGGAAAAAAGACCTACATAGTAAATATGGTTACTTTGATGAACCTAATTATGGCACAAGTGCAGACTGGGAATTTTGGCTTAGATGTTCCTATCAGGGTGAAAAATATAGTATAGTAGGTTTACCTTTAGGGTTGTACTACCTCAATCCTAATTCCCATAACCGCATAAATGATAGTGATGGTTATTTTGAGCTTCGTATTATTAAGAAGTATTTTTCTGTTAATCAAGAAAAAGCTATTAAACAGTAGTATGAAATTACATATATTTTTTCAAAAAAATTTTAGGAGGTATTAAGATGACTATTAATCAAAATGAACGATCTAAGTATTACTACCAACAAGGTCAAGCAATGATTAAACTTCACAAAATTGAAGAAGCATTAATAAATTTTGAAAAAGCTATTGAAATAGATCCGGTAGGGGTCGAAAGGGAAGTCGCCTTCCCCAACTCCCATTCAAAACCGTGCTTGA
>NZ_JARPLU010000136.1:0-13088 GCF_032349615.1 Limnospira sp. PMC 1279.21
GCTATCGTTGCATTGTCCGGGAACAACCGGAAAAATGTCGCGTAAATGTATCAGTAAGGACAGTGAGGAACCCTCGATCCAAAGTTCTCGAGGTTCGCCTAGAAGCTGGGCTTGTTTGTGTGACCTGTGGACTAGCACAGTTCGAGGTTAGCACCGACACCCCCACCTGCCCAAGGCAGGTGGGGTGAGCTTCATCAGCCACCAGGGTAGATCGAGAAACATGAGACAATAGAGCAAACTCGTTCAACCCTGGAGATGCTGTACTGTTGCAACCCAAGTTGCCCTAACCCATTTAATAATGAGGGTTATCGATTTTGTCAAAGCTGTGGGGCGCCGATTTTGCTGCCATTGTTCCGAAACCGCTATCGCGTAATTCGACAATTGGGATACGGGGGGTTCAGTCGCACCTATGAAGCCAAAGATGTTGATCGGATGAATGATCCCTGTGTGATTAAGCAATTTATGCCCCAAGTTCAGGGAACAGCAGCGCGACAAAAAGCCACAGAATTATTTAAACAAGAAGCCCAGCGGTTATATGAGTTAGGGGAACATCCCCAAATTCCGGGGTTGATTGCCTATTTTGAACAGGATAGGCGACTTTATTTGGTGCAAGAATATATTGATGGACAGAATCTGTTGCAGGAGTTACAGCAAAAGGGACATTTTAATCCTGATCAGATTTATCAAATTTTGTCTGAATTGCTTGAGATCCTCCAGATTATCCACAACCGCAATATAATTCACCGTGACATCAAACCAGAAAATATCATGCGCCGTAGCCGCGATAATCAGTTAATCCTGATTGATTTTGGTGTCTCTAAACAGGTGACGGGAACTACCACGGTGGGACAGGGAACTACTGTCGGGACACCTGGATATATACCTATGGAACAGTTACGAGGTCAGGTCTACCCCGCTAGTGATTTGTATAGTTTAGGGGTGACTTGTTTGCGTTTGCTGACTGGGTGTTTACCCTCAGAAGATGGTAGAGATGACCTCTATGATGCTATGGAAGGGCGTTGGGTATGGCGAGAACGTTTACCAGCTAATGTTTCTGTCCCCCGACAGTTAGCAGAGGTTTTGGACCGCTTAACCCGGGATTTTGTTCGCGATCGCTATCAGTCGGCTCAAGAAGTGCTACAAATTCTTAAACAGCCCTATCCCTATCAGTATCAACCTATACCTACCCAGAACTATCAGCGCATTGTTCCACCGATCACCCAAAAATATACCCACGCTGCCACTCCCCCACCTCCCCCCAAAGTTACCCCTAAACTGAATCCTTATCAAAAGTTACAGGATCTCATGAAAGCCGGAAAATGGCGGGAGGCTGATGCTGAAACTTCTCGGTTAATGCTGGAAATTGTCGGTAGTCAGGCTGGGTGTTTTAGTACCGCACAAATAGCTACTTTTCCCTGTCGAGAGTTAAGGGAAATTAATCAAGTTTGGGAACAGGCTAGTCGCGGTCGCTTTGGCTTTGGGGTTCAAAGGCGGATTTGGGAACAGGTTAACCAAAACACATCTGAATTTGCTCAACGGGTGGGATGGTGCGATCGCCACCCATCAGATGATATATATGTCAAAGACTATGATCAGTTATCATTTTCTCTGAAAGCCCCCGAAGGTCATCTACCCGCCTTGAGTGTGATGGCTGGCCGAGAGTGGGATAGAACTCTATGGCTGCTGGAACATTTATTTTTAAGTGTGGAGGCTTGCGGACTTTGACAGACTATCACGGAAATATGATCACAATACAATTGTTCTGATCTGTCCCTGGGGAAATCTCACCCAGAAGTCCAGAAGGCTGATAGAATTGACCTTGAAGAGCATTTATGGAGGTTTTCATGTCTCAAGATACCCCTCAACCTAATGCTGAACCAACTTTTAGCCAAAAAATTCAAGCTGCTGTTAAGCAACTATATCAGCAGGCGAATACTTGTGTGGCGGAAAATAAACTTGAAGAGGCGATCACCTGTTATCGTCAAGTTACTGTCTTGGTCCCCAGTTGGGCTGATGCTTACCAAAAATGGGGTAATCTTCTGGTGAAAGCTGGTAGATTAGAAGAGGCGATCGGTGCTTATCAACAAGCTATTAAACTTAATCCCGAAGATTCCTGGTCTTATAATAGTTTGGGTGGGATTTTTATTAAACTTGAACGCTGGGAAGATGCTGTTCCAGTCTGTCAGCAGGCTATTCAACTAGACCCTAACTTTTTCTGGGCTTATAATAACCTAGGACAAGCTCTCAGTCAACAAGAACAATGGGAAGATGCTGCTTCTGTTTATCAAAAAGCATCTCAGATTAACTCGACTTTTTTCTGGACTTATAATAATTGGGGTGAGGCTTTAATTCAACTTGAAAGATGGTCGGAGGCGGTTACCGTTTATCAAAAGGCTATAGAAATTGACCCTAACTTTTGTTGGGCTTATAATCATTTGGGAGATGCACTCAGACACCTTAAACGCTGGT
The DNA here is from genome assembly GCF_032349615.1 of Limnospira sp. PMC 1279.21. Taxonomy (NCBI): domain Bacteria; kingdom Bacillati; phylum Cyanobacteriota; class Cyanophyceae; order Oscillatoriales; family Sirenicapillariaceae; genus Limnospira; species Limnospira sp. PMC 1279.21. Next base: position 2,470 of record NZ_JARPLU010000136.1, read on the forward strand.
CGGATGCGGTTCCCGTTTATCAAAAAGCTGCTGAAATTAACCCTAATTTTTTCTGGACTCATAGTAATTTAGCTGATACCTTAGTCTATCTCAAGCGATTTGACCAGGCGATTCCGGTTTACCAAAGCGCCATCAAACTGAACCCCAATTCCCCTCAAACTTACTATAAATTGGCTAAGTGTTTACAGAAAGTTAAAAGGGTTGATGAAGCGATCGCTTATTTTCAAAAAGTTTTGGAACTAAAGCCAGATTTTACAACCGCACAGAATAAACTACAAGAACTGCAAAAAAAATCCGATGATCTGGAATCAAAAGCGCCTCAAATTTCCCATAATCTTGAACCTATTGATTGGCTCAAATATTACCCAAAATCAGGGGATTCAGTATCCTACATGATGCCTAAACCTACCCCCCCACAACAAGACTATAAAACCAAAACCTGGCAGTTTCCTGTCCCTCCACGTCCCCTGATGCTAGTATTTGCAGACAGGGGGGAGGACTACTATCTTGAATCTGGTAAAATTCAAATTCGCCTACTGTTAGAATCCCTAGAAAAAGCTAAGTTTTCTTTAAACCCAGGAAGCCGGATATTAGACTTTGGTTGTGCGTCTGGAAGAATGATGAGATTTTTAAGCGATCAAGCTAATACCTGCGAAATTTGGGGGGCTGATATTAATGCTGACTGCATTAACTGGTGTAAGCAATATATGAGGCCTCCTTTTCACTTTTTGACCTGTACCACTAATCCTCATTTACCCTTTGAGGATCGATATTTTGATTTGATTTATGCGGGTTCAGTTTTTACCCATATTGACGATTTGGCTGAGGCTTGGTTATTAGAACTTCGTCGGATTATTAGTCCTGGTGGTATGGCTTATATTACTATCCAAGAACAGCATCTGATGAATCTAATTAAAGACTTTAAGGAAAAGTGGTTATCTAATAATAATGTTTGGCCGCCAGATAAAAGGGCTGAATGTTTACAAAAATATGATGAATATAGTAAGTCGGATTTTGCTATGTTTACTTTGGGTCGAGATACGCGATCGCTCGTTTTTTATGACCTCGATTATTTCTGTAAGATGGTACAACCGTTTTTTCAAGTCATTGAAATTCGCCAAGAAGCCTATTATTGGCAAACCGCCATTTTACTACAACGTCAATAAATCTCTCTAGTCTGGATCATTAATTAAGAATAAGGAATCTCTAACAGGGATGACTGAGGAGGCTAGGCTGTTACTGTTCCGCCATGCGGTCTAGGCGTTCACGAATGGAGAGGTTGAGAAGCGATCGCAAAAATATTACCACCCCCACCCCAGCGATGACTAGGAAAAAAACAGCCCAGCCATTTTTACCAGCAATTATTAATAGTATTCCCGAAATCAGAGTAAATCCTGACCAACAACCATGAATCAAAGTTTTGAGGGCAAAATTAACCCGTTTCAAAGCGCGATCGCTTTCAATCGAACGAACCCTAAACTTAATTTCCCCTTCCTCAATGCGTTGTTCTAGGCGACTAATAAATAACTCAGCGCGGCTAGGTTGGTTGAATTTAAAATTGATAAAATCTCGCGCCTGTTTAGTCAACTCTCCCACTAAACTACCCCGTTCCTGCTTAGAAACAGTAACACTTTTAATAAAAGGTTGAGCGCAGTCTACCAAATTATATTCCGGGTCTAGGGCGCGGGCTACTCCGTCTAAAGTAGTTAAAGATTTCAGTAAAAATGTCATCTCAGCAGGTAGGCGAAAAGGCTGCTGTTCAAACATTATATAAAGCTCATCTTTAATCACATTAAATGCTTGAAAATCAATAGGTTTTTCCGTAAATTCATCTAACAAAAACCTGATCAAGCGCCGCACCGGAGTCATATCAGACATCGGTTCAACTAAACCAATATCAATCAGAGTATCAATCACCACATCCACATCTTTTCGCATCACTGCAAAAAAGCTGCGGATCATCTGATCCTTAGCCAAAGCCTTGATTTCAGCCATCATCCCGAAATCGTAGAAAATCAGACTACCATTAGAACTAACAGCAATATTTCCGGGGTGGGGGTCTGCTTGAAAAAAGCCATCCTGTAAAATCTGTTTAAGATAGCAACAAATCCCTAATTGATTAACTCGTTTAATGTCAACACCGCAGGCTTGTAGAGTTTTCCGGTCATCAACCTTAATCCCCGGCAAATATTCCAAAGTTAAAACTTTATGGGTGGTATATTCCCAGTAAACTTTAGGAACAATAATTCCCGAATAGTTATCAAAATTATCTCGAAATCTATCGGCGTTTTTACCTTCTTTAATATAATCAATTTCCTGATATAAAATCATGAAAAATTCATTATATATAGCATCGAGATCATAGAGTCTTGCCCAAGCAAAGGAACGTTGACAGAAGCGCATCACACGACGGACGGCTTGCATATCCAGATCAAAAAGTTCTTTAAGTCCTGGGCGTTGAACCTTAACTATGACCTGTTCTCCTGTATGCAATTTAGCCCGATGAACTTGTCCGAGACTGGCGGCGGCTAGGGGACGCTCATTAAACTCACGATAAAGGCTAAATAAAGAGTTACCCAATTCTGACTCAATAATAGCTACAGCGCGATCGGCACTAAAAGGAGGTACTTTATCCTGGAGTTTTTCTAACTCCGCCACATATTCTAAGGGCAGAATATCAGCACGGGTGGAAAGCGCTTGTCCAATTTTAATAAATGTTGGCCCCAGGTCAAGCATGGTTTGAATTAACCATTTTGCCCGCTTTTGTTTAGTGGCAGAGGCATTATTTCCCCAAAGCCGATCCCACCACAAATAGAACAGAAACGTCCCAGCGGCAGAAAAAACATCAATCTGTCGGGTGAGGGGTGAGTATTTGCTGCGCTGCCAACGGAGGGGTTTAGGGGTTTTCTGAGTTAGCATTCGAGGATTTCGGGCAATTTGTCTATTTTAGTCGCATTAGGTGTCGATTTTCTACTGAGCGCGAAAACAGGAGACATATTAGAGTCTCCTGGGATTTTTTTCCATAGATGACCAATCCTCATCTCAATCTAGGGTTCAACAATGACGGGAGTTCCCAGTTGCACTTTGTTAAATAGTGCTAACACATCCCGGTTAAACATACGAACGCAACCATGGGAAACGGCTTGTCCGACCGTTTCTTCATTGGGGGTGCCATGAAAACCTATGTAGTTAGTGCCATCAGTCCAAAATCCAATCCAGTGACTACCAAGGGGGTTATCTCGACCTGGGGGGATAATATCTCCATTTAGAGGATGTTCCCAGGTTGGGTCTTCGATCATTTGAATAACCTGATAGTGGCCGATGGGGGTTTCCCATCCGTTTCTACCAATGGCTATGGGATAGCTAGTGACAACACGCGCGTTGTTCATGACATAAACCCGACGTTCTCCTAAGCGAATAACTAATTCTAGTTGACTAGGAGAATATTGTAGCCAATCGCTGACATGATAGGCCGTGGCAAATTTTGGGGAAATTCCCGTTTTTGCCACATCTACTCCTGGGGTAGTAGTGGCAGCCATACTACTATAAGGCAGTAGTATTGATAATAATGATAGTAATATCATGGGACTGAGGGCCGGTGACAGAAATGTTCTGAACATAACTCTCAATAACTTACCTAGGGGTTTAAACAAGAAAATGGCGATCGCCAAGCGTGCTATGATTGGGGTATGGGTGTGCTAATAAATATCAAATCCCGTCAAGTTTTGTACCTGACAGTAAAAACCGTGACACAGTAAATCCACAAACTAGAATCATTAATAATTGCCGGTTTAAGTTAAATTTTCAGGAAACCAAAGATAGTTACTATTGTCAAGTTGGCTCATGTTAACAAATTCGGAAACAGGCGAAATGGAATATTTAGATGCTGGACAGATTTTTCCATTAGTTGATAGTATTTTGCCTTTTGAAGTCTGTCTTCATCATCGGATTTTGCCCATATCTCTCAAGGATAATACCCTTTACTTAGGTATGGTCGATCCTGATGATGAATTAGCCATAAATTATGCCCACCAGATATTAGCATATCTAAATTGCTCTGTTGTCAGTCAGCCGATTTCGGCTGAGAGCCATCGCTCCATTCTGACTGCTTATTTGTACCATAGCGAAAAACCCACCACCGAAAAAACTCCTTTAGATAACTCTCCTACCCCTCCCGATGAACCATTAGCCTCCGGGGAAACATCCCCGCCAGATTCCCCAAGACTACCAAAGGCTAAACAACCTCCAGCCTCAAAGATTAATGAAATGTTACCTAAGCTGGATCTTCGTCCCGAATACCTCAGTAGTCCCATAGAGCGACTGGCCAAGTTACCACCACCCAAGTTATTGGAAGAGTTACTAGCTAGGGTGTTGTTGGAGGGTATTGGCCGACTGTATTTTGAGAGGCAAGAATCCAAAGGACGGATTTTATGGAGCCAAAATGGTATTCTCAAGTCTGTTATTGATAATTTAGAACCATCGCAGTTTCAATGGGTGATTAATGAGTTAAAGCGGTTGGTGAAACTGCCTATGCTACCAATTTCCCAACCCAAACAGATAGAAATTGAGCGGATTTATTATAATACTCATCTGCTGTTGCGGCTGCGATTGGTTCCTGGGAATTATGGCGAGGAAGCTAATTTACAGGTATTACGAGGAGCGGCTTTAAAGTTTTATCAACAGCAACAACTATCAAAATTGAGTTTGGATGCTTTGCGTCTGGCTCAACAATTGCAAAGGAAACTTAATGACTTGCAAGGACATTGTAATTCCGCTAATCTCTCATCGGAAAATTTGCCTCTGCTGTACCAGCTACTTAAAAATGTCACCCATCAGGTGGATATGCTGATTAAAAATAGTGATTCCTCCCATACAGACTAATAAATAATGCACGAGCCTTAACCCGTGCATTTGAGACTTATATGGTGGTTAAACCTTTATTAGACTAGGCGGGGACTGCAACTGACTTCTCCGACCAGCGATTAACCGATTTACCAATAACCGATAGGTCTTGCATTAGTTGATCAAAATCTGCCGGAGTCAGGGATTGGGGACCATCTGACATGGCTTTGGCTGGGTTGGGGTGAACTTCGATCATCAGGGAGTCTGTCCCGGCGGCGATCGCCGCTCTAGCCATAGATGGAACGTGCTCCGCAAATCCCGTGCCGTGGCTCGGGTCAATCATAATTGGTAAGTGAGTGAGCGATCGCAATACCGGAATTACCGACAAATCAAGGGTATTGCGGGTATATTGGCGATCGAAAGTGCGGATTCCCCGTTCACACAGAATCACATTCGGGTTACCCGCCGCTAAGATATATTCTGCGGCCATTAGCCATTCTTCAATAGTCGCAGACATACCCCGCTTCAGCAATACTGGTTTATCCTGAGCCCCTACTTTTTTCAGCAGCGAGAAATTCTGCATATTACGAGCGCCAATTTGGATCACATCCGCCACCTCAGACAACTTTTCTAAGTCGTCTGCGTCCATTAACTCCGTAATCACTCCCAGTCCTGACGCTTCACGCGCAGCAGCTAAAAGGTTCAGAGCGCTTTCTCCATGACCTTGGAAAGCGTATGGAGACGTGCGAGGTTTAAATGCGCCACCGCGTAAGAACTTCGCCCCAGCAGCTTTCACCCGCAGCGCCGTCTCCACGATCATTTGTTCATTTTCTACCGAACAGGGACCCGCCACCACCACTAGGGGACGATTTTCGCCAAAGTGAACTATTCCACTGGGAGTGGTAACAGCTACATCACTGGACTCGCCGTGACGAAATTCCCGACTAGCACGTTTGTAGGGTTTTTCGACTCGTAACACCTGTTCAATAAATGGGCTAATTTCCTGGAGTTGTAGGGGATCAAGACCTGCTGTTTCTCCTACTAGCCCAATTACAACTTTATGTTTTCCGACGATTTTTTCTGGTGTTAAACCCCAACCGCTGCGGAGTTCATCACTAAGACGTTCGATTTCGGCTTCTGGAGAGCCAACTTTCATTACAATAATCATGTAAACCTCACAAAATTGTCGCAGCCACCATTTTTGAGTGGCTAATAAAGGGTACAGACCTAATGTCAACTGTCCCTACGCGCTACGCAAGCATACAGCGCCGGATTCTTACCCAGAGACCAGCACAGTAGTAGATGTCTTTGGTCCTCTACTACTATGACTTACAGATACATTTAACCCCGAAAAATCTGGCCAGAGCCGGAAGTTTCTGAGTAGGGCACCATCTGAAGTGAAGTAATCACGCCAGATGATGTGTCACTCTAAGAGCCTTTAACAGTTAGGTTAAAAGCGCTATTGTTGAGTCCATTCTGGTGGTCTATTCAACTGCTCACTACAATATAGCTATAGTCAGCTACTTGATGCTTCAGCAAACCATCTTTGGCTATTGCTTAACTCTCTACTCAATAGACTACCATACTTAGAAAAATATTTCCCGAAATATCTGGTTATTACCAGTGAATCCCCCTCTAATCACCAACAGTCTGACGATCAGCTTTGCCCCGCGTCCCACAGGTAAAAACTCGTAGCCCCTCATCTCTGAGAGAAATCGCTCAGTGAATATCTCTATCCTGTTTGGTTTGGCAATTTTCACAAGTCTATTCCCTGATGTCAAGCCGTAAACTACCCACCTGATTTAAGCCCACATCACAAGTTTTATCTGAAGGAAAAACCTATCAACTTCTTGATAAACTTTAACCATCATTTTCCGCGTATTTAAGCATAGTCATAAACATTCCCCATCCCACTTTTTCAAGGTCAGCCAGACAGTGGTTTTTCATCATGTCTTTGACATTTAGATTCTCCGTCACAATGACTTGGTTTTCGCCTACTATCCTACGCGATCGCTTGTGTATAAAATCCTCACGACAGTTAGTGATTTTACCGTAAACTCTAGCGACTTTCTTGGTTCCGGCTTTATTAAGGCTATTAGACCCTTTCTGCTTTCGGGATAGTTGCTGTTGTTTACGCTTTAAATTCTTTTCATCCCCTACCTTTTCGGGTAAGGGAATTCCTGTAGGCTTTTTTAATTTTTGGGTGAACTTGGCTGGCGACTTTCTTTCCAAGCCTCTATCGCCCGCCCTAGGTTGATCTTAAATTCCTGCCAGCCGAGGAAACTCCCACTTAGGTTTTCGTCCCAGGAAGCCGAGAGAACTCCGTAGCTAAGACCCACCACACTCAAGCCAAAGCACCCCAGACTCACCAGCAAGACTGCTGTGTTGGGTAGGGGGAATATCTCATTGGTGACAATAAAATAACTGCCCACAAAGGTAGATATAGCCATTAACAGAGGAATACCGGATAAAACCACCATCCGGGACACCATCCGCTGACTGACTACTTCCGGAATAGTCATATCTTCCCGTCTAGGTTGACGGCGGGGCGCAGAGGTGTCCGATGTGCGGCTAGTTTTTGGGGTTTTAGCTACCTTGGGCGAAGCCGATTTATCCGATTTTCCCTGGTCTGAGGCGGCTGGTTTGCTACTTTCAGCCTGCTTTTTGCGGGTTTTTTTCGGTTCAAAGGGAAGTGGTTGGCGGGGGCGATCGGAGGACATGGTAGATTGTGAGTGCTGTGGGTGGGTTGACAGGAATTTGGTACGATTGGGTAAATCTGCTATCGGATTTAGCCCCGGATTCCCAAACGGGTGATCAGTTCGCGATAGCGTTGCTGATCCTGTTTATTAATATAGGCTAATAATCTTTTTCTGCGTCCGATAATCTGGAGAAGGCCACGACGGGAAGCGTGATCATGCTTATTGGCTTTGAGGTGTTGGCTGAGTCGGTTAATTCTTTCGGTGAGCATGGCTACCTGTAGATCGGAAGATCCGGTGTCTGTTTCGTGAGCTTGATGCTCGGCCATGATTTTTTGCTTATCTTGTTGTGTCAGAGCCATAGTTGAGAATTTTACGGTTGGTTAAATTTACACAATTCTTGATCTTAGCATATTGTAGCTTGGGCAGATGGTGCTGAGAAGAATTTATGCCTGGAGATGGATGGCGCTAGGTGCGATCGCCCTTTATAATTAGATCAGGTACTCTGGTTGAGTCTGGTTCTGGTAAAGGATTGCGGGTTAACGGGTTAACGGGTGATGGCGATGTCTGATACACACATTCACCACTAATGGATGCCTTGATATCTTCTCAACGAGTCCTGGTTATGGTTGAGAGTTGAATGGTTTATGGTTGAAACAACATCAGATGCGATCGTTTTGGGGTTTAATCCTCTACTGAAATTGGTATTGGTACTGTTGGGGTTAATCTCCGCTTTGATGGGTTTATGGCTACTACCAAAACTATGGCGAATGGCGATCGCTAAGTTGATTCCTGAAGAACGCATATCTAGTTATTCTGAGATTTTATCATCCTATAAAATCCCGGCTGCTGTCGCTGTATTGTTGGTGATCATTGAAATTATATGGGTTAATTCTCCCTTGAGCATCGCTCTAGGTTTCCTAGAAGTTATCATCAGTTTATCCCTAACCATTCTGCTCAGTTGGTTGGCTTCTCAAATATTTAAGAGATTTTTTGACTTATATATTATTGACGTAGCCTCAAAACAAGGTCGCAATATTAACAGTGAGTTTTTATTGGTAGGCAAAATTCTAGCCAACTGCGTAATTATTCTAGTCGCAATTGTTGTATTTGCTCAGACTCACCAAATTAATATTGTCGGATTAATTGCTAGTTTAGGGGTAGGTGGTTTGGCTGTCGCTTTTGCAGCTCAAAATACCCTCAGCCAAATTCTAGGGGGAATTGTTCTGTATCTGGATCGCCCGTTTGTCGTTGATGATTATATCGGTTTACCTGATGGGACTTTCGGGCGGGTAGAATCTTTGGGATTGCGATCGACCAAAATTCGCACATCAGGAAAAGGAACCATAGTTATAGTCCCTAATAGTTCCCTAACTCAACTCAGTATAGAAAACTATACCGGAGCCAGAAAAATTATATCCATCCTAGGATTAACCTTTCATTCTGCCATTGACTCTGAGGAACAAGCTCTCATCCGTCAAGTGATTTTAGAAAGCACTAAAAACACCTTTGGTATTGACCCTAGAGGCACTGATGTTAGCTTTAAGAATTTACAGCCAATCACCGGAGAAAACAAAACTCAAGCCCAAGTAACCTTCTTTATATTAGGTGCTAATCGTAATAACTTAGAACTGCGCCGTCAGATGCTCGATCTAGCCAGTCAAGACATTAGCATGAATTTACAGCAATACGGAATCGCCTTTGATATCGAAGATCAAAATATTTACGTTGATTCACCCATCACAGTCTAATTACAGTTAAAACGCTAAATACCATCATGTGGAACCCCATTGATCCTGATGCCGCAATTTTTGAGATTATTCAGGAATATTCTATTCCTAAGCCTCTGATTTTCATAATCTTTGTATTGATATCTTGCTTAATAGGAAAATACACCCCTAGCCTCATACAATATATTATTAGGCGGGCTATACCTATCAATGGAAAAGAAATTTCCGAGAACTTTGTGCGACCTATCCAACAACCTTTTAGGATGGTTGGCATTTTTACTCTGATTTCTATGTCAATGATTTGGTTAGAAGAAAATCGGGCTTTATATCGTTTTATTCGCCCCTTTGTTAGTCTAGCCCTAATTGCTAGTATAGCCTGGTTAGCCTCCCGGTTATTTAGGCAATTGGTGCGGATTTATGGTATTCCGATTATCCGAAAATATGGCATGGAAGTTGACGAGACTTTTTTGGTATTTGAAACCATTGCCAATGTTTTAATTGGATTTACAGCAGCGATCGCATTTGCCCAAAGTCAACAACTGCCCCTAGGTGCATTAGTAGCAGGGGCTTCAGTAAGTGGTTTAGCGGTAGCATTTGCCGCCCAAAGCACCTTAGAACAGATTTTAGGCACAATAGTTTTACGTTTAGATCGTCCGTTTGTCCGTGGAGAATATATCCGACTACCAAAACGTGGTGATGATCTTGAGGGTATTTATGGGAGAGTAGAATCTATTGGGTTACGGTCTACTAAAATTCGGATTGCAGCTAAGGGAACTTTGGCAATTATTCCCAACTCTAATTTAATGAGGCTGGCGATCGAAAATATCAGTCGTGGTAAAAAAGTGATGGTTTTACTATATCTGGATTTTATCACTCAACTTGACGATCGCGAACAGGCTTTAGTAGAACAAGCCATTAAAGAATGTACCGATTCAGTTTTTGGTATAGACCCCGGAAGCACCCAGATTTCCCTATTTAATTATGGAGAAACGGGTAATCTTCGCGCTAGGGTGACATTCTTTATTTTAGGTTCTAGTGAAAATGCCATTTCACTGCGTAAGAGTTTACTAGCATCAACTAATCAAAGTTTGACGGAAAGACTCAAGCGGTATGGCATTAAGTACAATATGCAAGAACCGAATATTTATGTTGAGTCTCCTGTGACGATTTAATATCAAGTCGGCTTGTATTAAGCCGACACTTTTTTGATGCCAATAAAAAACAAAGCCTCAATCTAATGATGAAGAAAGAGGCAGAGTCATCATATTAAATTGTAGTGTAAAACAGAAACCTTCAAGGCTGCATAGAGAAAAAGCGAGTGTAAAAGAGGTCAAGCCCTCGGTCTGTTAGA
>NZ_JARPLU010000137.1:0-13008 GCF_032349615.1 Limnospira sp. PMC 1279.21
GGCGGGACACCATTCATAAAATAACTACTTTCTTGGCTAAGAACCACAGCCAAGTAGTCATTGAAGATTTGAATGTGTCAGGTATGCTGAAAAATCATGGTTTGGCGGGTTCTATCGCTGATGCTTCATTTTATGAGTTCCGTCGTCAACTCGGTTACAAGGCAGAACGTTATGGTTCAAAGTTGATTATTGCCGATAGATTTTATCCATCCAGTCAACTTTGTTCTAACTGTGGCCATCGTCAACAAATGCCCCTAGTCCGTCGGACTTTTGAATGTCAGAACTGTGGGCTGAAGATTGATAGAGATTTGAACGCCAGTAGAAATTTAGAAAAATCGCCTGGTTCAGACGATTACACTTGTGGACGGGGTGCTGCCGACAGTCCCGGACGAAGCAAGAAATAAACATCAATATCCGGCTATGTCCCGTTTTGTTTAAGTTTTATAGAGCAGAAACAATGGCTGCACAATCGACCAATTTTCCCTACTTAGGCAGTCCCAAACGCAGTTTATTAAACCCACTCAAGTCAAAAACCCGGTGGCTGGGTGCTGTTGCCATTGCTGTCAGTATTGGCTTAACTCCAGCCTTACCTATGCTAGGGTCATCCTCAGCATTATATGGGGCTACTTCTCTCAATGAATTGATTAGCCTCCGGGACGAGTTATTATACATCCTAGAAAACCCCCCAGAATCAGCAGGTAATTCCCGTCAATTAATGTCATTATTTCCTAACCAGAGGCGGGAACCTTCTGAGCAGATAATCGAACAATTGCGCCACGTAGAAGTTCAAATCATGATTGAACAGCGGGCTAATGATAATTGGAAACAAGCGATAAGTTTAGCCCATCAAGCGGTAGATATTGGCAAAAGTTCTCCGCTATCCTGGGAAACTAGACAACAAATGGCAACCTTTTGGCAGAGGGCGATCGCCAATTTACAGGAAATTCCCCAGGATTCATTTTTAAGGGGACAAGCCACCGCGAAAATTTCCGAGTATCAAGACAACTATAATCGCCTCAAATTCCAGTTAAGAAACGCTCAATCGGAAATTTTAGAAGAAATTAGAGTTAGGAGTGGTTTATCGCGTAATGCGACCATCAGCGTTTGTAATTTAAACCGCCATTGTGCTAGTTTACGGGGTAGTCAAACTCCGGCGAGTCCGGCGAGTTTAATTAAAGTTCCTGTGGCGATCGCCTTATTACACAAAGCGGCTGAGGAACAGGTGAGTTTTGATCAAGAAATCTATGTCGAGGGGGGGAATTTTACCGAAGATGCTTCCTCAATTCGCGCCCGCCAATCCTACTCTCTCCAAATGTTAATGGCTCAAATGATTGACCATAGTAGTAATATCGCTACTAATCAACTTATCGACTATTTGAGTGCCGATTATATCAATAAACTACTAGAACGACACGGTTATCAAAAAACGCGGGTGCAATTTAAACTCATGGGCGATCGGATCATGCCTTTTAGACCCGGTAGAGGTCGCAATAGCATGACCAGTGATGAACTCACGGAAATGATGGTAGAAATCTACAACTATGAACACCCCCACTCGGAACTATTAATTGACGCTTTAGGTCATCAGTACGATCGCGAAATTGGTTATCAAGCCTTACAAGGATTAAAAGCGCAGTGGTTAGGGGAAAAAACCGGTCAAAACTCTAGGGTAATTGGCACGACTTTAGCGGCTAGTATTGACGGGGAAAGGTATATTATTACCATTACCGATAACTCAGCCGGAAACATTCCCCAAGTCCGCAGAGCGATCGCTGGTATTGCCGAACATATTATCATGAGAGGGCAGTTATAAACTGATGAGTTTAGCTGTTTCCTTAAACTCGGAAATTCGCGGTCAAGGATTTCCGATACTGTGTCTTCATGGTCATCCTGGGTCAGGAGGCTGTATGTCAGTTTTTACAGATCACCTATCCCAAAACTATCAAACCATCGCCCCAGACCTGCGAGGCTATGGGAAAAGTCAGGTTAAACAACCCTTTGAGATGACCGATCATCTCCAGGATATCGAACAGCTTTTAGATGGCTTAAAAATAGATAAATGTTTAATTATCGGCTGGTCTTTGGGAGGTATACTCGCCCTAGAATTAGCATTAACAAACCCGGAAAGGTTTACGGGATTAATTTTAGTGGCGACTTCCGCCTATCCCCGTGGGAACCATCCTCCGATTTCATGGCTAGATAATCTATTAACGGGAATTGCGGGTATAATTAATTTGATCTGGCCAGCTAGTCAGTGGAATATCAACCTTTTCGGTAAGCGATCGCTATTTCGCTACTTAATCCAACAGCATACAGCCACCGCCTATAAATACATAGCCAAACAAGCCACACCCGCCTATTTACAAACCTCCAGACCAGCAACCATAGCCCTGAGACAAGCATTAAAAAACCGATATAACCGTCTAGCTGAGTTGGGAAATATTAGCTGTCATTGTCTCATATTAGCCGGAGAATGCGATCGACATATTACCGCCATCTCCAGTCAAGAAACGGCGGCAAACTTACCCAATTCGCAGTTTAACTGCTACCCCAACACAGCCCATTTATTCCCTTGGGAGATCCCCGATCAAGTGATCACCGATATCGATAACTGGATCAAAAACCATCCTGATATTGTTGATATCCGGTGACCTGTCCCGCCCAAGTTAAGCCACTATGCCCACTGTAGGGGGTGATCAAAATTTTGATCAAGATCGGCTGCCACAGTCAAAATATCAGGCTGACAGTGCTTAACTGCCACCTGTAGACCTGTGGCACCTTCACCTTGAATATCTTCAATATAACCGGGTTCTGCTTGTTCCGCCTCATCTTCGGTAAGAAACGGCCCAAAGTAATAGGTACATCGAGGCATTTCGGTCATAATTTCAACCCAAAACGCCAACCCAAAAGTGTTAAACTGGCTAACCACAAAATTTTTCATTGTTCTCTGTGACCTAGGGGGATGAAGTTTTAACATGGAGTAGATTCCTAGCGCTTGCCCAAAAGCGACCCGACTTAATCATGATCGCCGCCAAACATAAATTTCATATGAATTTTTACCGTTTGTTATAGTGCCTTATATCAAATTTTTCAAGCCCAATTATTGAGGATTTACCACAAAGTCGCTGACCACTTGGGGTTGACGATTAATTACCCGCGCCGGAACCCTTTGGACATCGACCTGTGTATAAGGTTCGACCCCATAAGTAGTCACCCTAAGCTGTTGAGTATTGGTATCAATGACGAACTCGGTCCAGCCAAAAGTATGAGCGGCAAAATAGGAACCCGGAACTATTTCCTGTGCATCAATTCCCGAACCCTCCAAACCAATAGGATTATAAGCCATATCCTCAAGGCGAGTATTTAGGAGATTCTCCACCAGGCGATCGCGTTCCCAGCGCGTCTGTAACCCCTCATAAGTAGCCCTTCCTTGTCGGGTTAGTTGCCATTCAGTCGCCCCATCAACAGCCACCGGACCCAAAGTAGCCCCCACTAGACCCGATCCTAAATCGGTTTGTACCCCCACCGGACCTACGGTAATTTCCATAGCATTGATAGGAATTTGTGGCCCCCCAAACTCCTCAGCAAATGTCAAATTATTAACTACAGTTCCCCCAGCTCCCGCCGACACAAACACGACATTATCAATATTATTATCATCAATAAATTTCAGCAGTCTAGTTCGTTCAGCCGCGTATCCTTCCCAGCGATCGCTTGCACCCGGAATCCCCAAATTTTGCATAGGGACCGGAGAAAATATAAACTTCCAAGTTAAACCCGCCGCCTGTGCGCCCAGTAAATTTAACTGCAACTGTTGCAACTGAGTTCGTCCCAACATGGTTCGATTAGCATCAAAAGAATCCCGCAAAAATGCCTCAATATCTTCGGGAAAAGAAGTTTCGGCGACCTGTTCTAAGGGGGCATCCCGGAACGATCGCACATCCAACAAAAACGCCGCCGCATCATCTCCATAGGTCGTAGCGCGATACAGTTGTTCTCGGTTAGCGGTCCGGCGATCGCTAATGTCTCCATAACTTTCCCGTCGCCGAGGTTGATAATCTAAAAAACCCGCCAACGCCGTCTCAAAAATATCGCTATTATTCAACCAATCACCCTCTCCATCTTCCCCCAGACTACCCCCGGCAAAATTATCGATTATTTCCCCATCATTCAATACACCAAACATAGAAGTTGCTACCCGCAGATTTGCCCAAGGATTTAAAGTTATACGCTCCCGATAAATCTCATTATGTTTTGTGTGGAAATCTAACAAAGTTTCCGCCTGAGAAACACCGGGTAAATCAGGAGATTCGGTACTTGCAGAAATTGTATTTCCTAACTGCACAAAAAAATCCAGACCACGTTCTGGGGCATTTCTCACCGCGACATGAGGCATTAATTCACCCTGAGAATCACCAGCAGCCCCAAACCTTAAACCCCCTTGACTTCCCAAAGATAAAGGAGTGCGAAAAATACCGCGATCGCTCTCCCCCATAGCATTAGTAACCCGATAAAAATAAGGTGTCCCCGGCGTTAAATCAGACACAAATACCTTAACCGGAACCGTCGGATCAGAATTATTAGTAGTCAGTGTGGAAACCACATTATCAAAATTAGGGTCGGTGGCTGTTTCAAAAGTAATCGGACCCACCACAGTATTACGCGCCATTAAAATTGTGCTGTTTTCCCTAGTATCTCCACTAGCGACACGGTTGGGAAAACTGGAACCATTCACCTCCAGAAAAGCACTAAAATCACGATTTTGAGCCGCCCCAATATCCAAATAATGCTCGATCCCGGTCAGTTCATCACGTTCTACCCTCGCCGCCACATCAGGATTACGGGCTAAATAATAATTAGGGTTATACAATACACTAGGGCGAAAATCCTCAAATTGACCGGCTTTCACAAAATGCTCGATCGCTGTGATATCTCCGGCTTCTATGGCTGCTTGAATAAAGGGATATTCATTTATATAAAAATCCGTATTAAATAGAATACTGGGATCGCGCGCTTCCCGCTGACCGAAATTAATAAAATGTTGAAAACCACTGGCGATCGCACCTACATTTACCAACGCCGCCACATCAGGATTAGTCGTCAGATAATACAATTCATCATAAAGCGGTGTCGGTTGTCTAACCTGAAACTGACCTGACTCGATAAAATGTTCAAAGCCACTACTAATAACTCCCAAATCAACTGCTTGCGCTACATCAGGGTTATTGGCTAGATAAAACGATTCGCTGTAAAAATCTTCAGCGTTCAACATTCTTAATTACGCCATAAAAAATAATCTTCTACCCAGGGGCGGGTTTCATCTCCCAGCCTTCTCCCTCTCCCCCAAAGGGCGGGTTTATTCATCTTCTCGGTGGCAGCCGAGGAATTAGCAGAACCCGCCCCGACGATTAATAATTATTAATTATTAATTATTAATTATTAATTATCCATTGACTTTGGCGATCGCCGTATGATGACGGGGACTGTTACAGACAATGGTAGGGGTCTGAAAACCTGCTGATTTGAAGGTTTCAACTAGATCTAGGGTGAAATACTGATCGAGATAGGGTTCGGTACTTTTTAGGAGGGTGAGGATATAGGGTGGCATCTTAGCGAATACCTCTGATTGGGGGTTCATATCCATAACCGCCAGATGTCCGTTAGGGCGCAATAGGCGGCGGGCTTCCTTAAATATATTTCGGGTCGCCTCTTGTGGGAGTTCATGACAAACCAGACAAAGGGAAACCAAATCAAAGGAGTGGTCTGGTAGACCTGTAGCCTCAGCGGGGGCGTGTACCCAAGTGGGGGGGTGATCGGAGGACTTTTGGTTAGTGTTATAGGCAGCGATCGCCAAAAAATAGGGGGACAAATCCACCCCTACCATAGTAGCATCAGGATAGATCTGCTGCATGGTATTGGTACTTAATCCGACACTACAGCCGAGATCCACAATAGCTTTGGGCGGTTCGGGTAAGACCTGCTGTAGTACATGATGATAACTTTGTCGTAGGCGATCGTCTCCCGCCACCCCAGCATCAGGCCAGATTTTGGCGTGAACCGCCAACGCCGCCACTTCCACCTCTACAGCAGCCTGCCAGCTTAAATTTCCGTTATCATAGGCATGAAAAGACCTTAAATAATATTCTGGGTAAGCCAGAGCAGAACTATTCACCTGCTGAAATTCTGCCGACCAGTCTCTCTGTAGGAGGGTATTGGCATGAGAGCGCCACGGAACCCCCATTTTTTCAGCCCGATCAATCATCATCTGGCGGGCTTGATGTTTGGCGAACTTAGCTAGGGGTTTAATAGATAAAATACCATTGACCAGTCGCGATGCTGGTCCAATGGGTGGATTCTTAAAAGTTGTGGTCATATAGCCTGTGAATTAGCCTCAACAATTTTTCTGTGCCTAATTTGGGCAAACCAATTGGGTTTTAGTTAAACTCTGACCGAGATCATGATCTCGAATGATCTGACAAAGGTTAACATCAGTTTCTAACAGACAAGCATGGCCGCTGTTAGGGAGGATAACCATATTAGCTTTGGGTAGCTTCCTGGTTAAAAATTGAGCCTCTCTAATGGAGGGTAGCAGTCTATCGGAACCACTGGCAATCACCAAAACGGGTAAATCTAGTTGACGGAGTTGGTCTGGTTGAATATCAAACGATCGCAGCAGTCCCAAGCGCCAACTGGAAGTACGTTGAGGGACTGATTGCATAGCCTCTAACAAGGCTTGGCGATCGCTCGGAGAAATTCCTGGCAATTTAGCCAGAAACGGCAAGAATCCGATCATAGACAGGGGATATAACCAACTAGGTAGCCAGTCCGTCAAATGTGATCCCCATTCTATCCAAGGTTGTTGCTTAAAAGCAGAAGCCGGGTTAACTAAAATCAGACCTTTGAGTTGAGCACGAATTTTCATAGCCACCTTCATCGCCAGACAACCGCCGAAGGACTCCCCGCATAGATAAATATCTTGATTGAGGTTGAGGCTGAGTTCTTTTTGAATTAAATCCACAGTGCGATCGGTTAATCCATCCCAATGGTTGAGATCTTCGGGAGGAATACTCAAACAGCGCAGGTTAAAAAACTGAGACAGTCGGCGCTGTTGGGTTCGTAGGAGACGACCCGTACCATCCATCCCGGGTAAAAACAAAAATAGAGGTAGGTGCGACTGACCGGGTGTAGAGTTCAAAAAATACATCGTTGGCTAGATTGGGGAAATATAATGGTTGATCTCAGGTAGTTGATCCCATTAGCTCATTTTAGCTTAACATTACTTTACCTTCTTTCCACAGTCATTGAGATCTATCTATACCATCGGCGGAAACCACTAGACAGACGGGGATAAGTGGCTAACTACAGTTGGCGGTAAATCTGCCAATCAACCGCTCCGACCCGGTGAATCGATCGCGCTGGTATCTCCATTGAGTTTGTAGATCTTGATGAAAAAGTTAAGAATTCGTTGAGAATTTTTAACATTTTTTTAAAAAGTATTATCATTTATAGGCTTTAGTTTGAATGGTCAAAACAGTATCAAAATTTTGGCTGTTTTGACCCGTGACAGGGTTCGGGTGTCAGGGTAACCGACTCCGCCCCGAAGGCAGATCAAACCTAAGTAAGATCAGTTTAAGAGAGAAACTTGTATATCAGTCATGGATGTGACACCAAAAACTAAAAAGACGTTTTCCTTAACAACACCCCTATATTATGTGAATGACGTTCCCCATATTGGCAGCGCCTACACGACGATCGCCGCCGATGCGATCGCCCGTTGGAAGCGACTACAGGGATATGAAGTGCTGCTAATTACTGGTACCGACGAACACGGCCAGAAAATTCAACGGACAGCCGAGGAGGCGGGATGTTCTCCTCAAGTTCACTGTGATCGGATAGTCAGCAGTTTTGAGAGTCTGTGGAAACTGCTAGAAATTCAGTATGATCGTTTTAGTCGGACCACCAGCCCCCGTCACGAGGCGATCGTCAAAGAATTTTTCCAGCGGGTGTGGCAAAATGACGACATATATTTGAGCCAACAACAGGGCTGGTATTGTGTCAGCTGTGAAGAGTTCAAAGAAAAACGGGAACTAATAGACGAGAAATATTGCCCCATCCACGTGAATAAAGAAGTAGAATGGAGGGACGAGCAGAACTACTTTTTCCGTCTGTCAAAATATCAAAAACAGCTAGAAGCCCTTTATCATGATCACCCCGACTTCATCGGGCCAGAAAGTCGCCGGAATGAAGTTATCAGTTTTATTAAACAAGGATTACAGGATTTCTCCATTTCTAGGGTGAATCTTGACTGGGGTTTCCCAGTTCCCATTGATCCCAGTCAAACCCTATATGTTTGGTTTGATGCACTACTAGGATATGTCACCGCCCTAGTTGATCCCGACTCGGAACCTACCCTCTCTGAAGCGATCGCTAAATGGTGGCCGATAGACCTGCACCTAATTGGTAAAGACATCTTACGCTTCCATGCTGTTTACTGGCCAGCTATGTTAATGTCTGCCGACTTACCTTTACCTGGTCGTATCTTTGGACACGGTTTTCTAACTAAAGATGGTAAAAAGATGGGTAAGAGTTTAGGGAATACACTTAATCCCGTAGAGTTGGTGAACCAATTTGGTACCGATGCCGTCCGTTACTATTTCTTAAAGGAGATAGAATTTGGACAAGACGGTGATTATAATCAGACCAGATTTATTAATACCCTAAACGCCGACCTCGCCAATGATCTGGGAAACTTACTTAACCGGACTATGAAAATGGCTGCCAAATACTTTGAAGGTAGAGTTCCGGCGATCGCTGTAGATCATATCCAGACAGACAATCACCTAAAATCCATTGGTAGTTCCCTCGGTAACAGCGTTAGTCAATTCTATGAAAAACTGGCGTTTAGCCAAGTGTGTGAGGCGGTTCTGATTCTAGTTCAGGCTGGTAACAAATATGTAGACGAACAAGCACCCTGGTCACTGTATAAACAAGGGGAACTATCAGCCCTGATGGAAGTGATCTACTCCGTGCTTGAGTCCGTCCGACAATCGGCTTATTTATTAGCGCCAATTGTGCCAAATCTTAGCACCGCTGTCTACCAGCAACTGGGATACTCCCTGGATTTTCAAGACCCTGAATTGTCAGCCAAAATCACGGCTTTGGATAGCCATGCTCACTGGGGTATTTTACCAAGCGAGCAAGTCCTGGGAGAAGCTAAACCAGTTTTTAAAAAGCTGGAATTACCCAGCTCTGTGGTCTGATCAATTTATCTCCCGGAGACTTACAGAGAGGAGGGAGCCGATTTAATTCCTGAATTATTGACAACTCCATGTGGGATTGATATACACCTATTTGAGCGGCATCATAAAATCATAAATGAGGTTTAAAAATCATGTTGAATCATATCAACAACAGTAGTAACGACATATTCACCCCTGAACAGATTTTAGAAAATCGAGGGCGTGTGGCCATATTTATCGATGGCTCGAATCTGTTTTATGCGGCTTTGCAATTAGGGATTGAAATTGATTACACCAAATTACTGTGCAGGCTAACCAGTGGTTCCCGGTTATTGCGATCGTTTTTCTATACCGGGGTCGATCGCACTAATGAAAAGCAACAGGGATTTTTGCTGTGGATGCGTCGCAATGGCTATCGGGTGGTTGCTAAAGACTTAGTACAACTGCCAGATGGTTCTAAAAAAGCTAACCTAGATGTAGAAATTGCCGTAGATATGATCGCTCTAGTGGGTGCTTATGATACGGCGGTGCTAGTTAGTGGTGATGGCGATTTAGCTTATGCGGTCGATTGTGTCAGCTATAGAGGTGTGCGGGTGGAAGTGATTAGTTTGCGCGCGATGACTAGCGATAGCCTAATTAATGTGGCCGATCGCTATATTGATCTCGAAGCGATCAAAGACGAAATTCAAAAAACTCCCCGCAGTCCTGGATATAGCTACCGTCCGCTATCAAGCATCAGTTTGATTGATGGAAAGGTTGAAGGCGCGTGATATTTAATAACTCAAACTCCAGCCAGCAGAAAATACCCAGTTTTCGTCTGGGCGCAATTCTGTTGCTGATGTTGGTAATTTCTGGCGGGGGACTGGTAGGGTGTCAATCCCCCCAACCTTCAGAACCAACTACTTCTGGGGACCAGCCACCCTCAGAAGAGTTTGAGAACACCCTCACCCTGGAAGATGTGGTACTCGAACAAGTAGACGAAGATGGCCAACTGCTGTGGCAGGTAGAGGCTAAACAAGCAAGTTATAGTCAAGATCAGAAAATTGCCACAGTGACTGAACCTGTGGGGGAACTGTTTGTCAAGGGTGAGTTACGCTATAAAATCGAAGCTAAACAGGGAGAACTGCACCAAGATGGTCAGCGACTGTTTCTCCGAGATGATATTGTCGCGGTTGATCTGGAAAATGGTATTGTTTTGCGCGGTCAAGAGTTGGAATGGATTGTTAATGAGCAAATTCTGATTGTTCGTGACAATGTGACCGGAGAACATGAAAAAATGCAGGCGATCGCTACTGAGGTCCAATTGTTCAACGATGACAAGCGCGTGGAATTTTGGAACCAAGTGGTGATCAACTTTAAGGAAGTAGGGGTGCAGCTACGCACTGATCATGTCATCTGGCGATGGGAAGAAGAAAGATTTATTTCTGACCGTCGGGTGGAAATCGATCGCCTAGAAAATATGGTGGTTACTGATCGCGCTGTCGCTAAAAGTGCCGAACTAGATTTAACTACAGCTATAGCCACTTTCAAAGATCATGTTCAGATTGCCCTGTCTAACCCGCCATTACAGCTTTCCAGTGATAAATTACAGTGGAACTACCAAGAACAAACTCTTAATTCCCCAGGGCCAATTACTATTATCGATCGCCAACAGCAATTGACTTTTTCGGGTGATCAGGGTTGGGGAGATTTGGACAACCAAATTTTTAACCTGATTGGTAATGTTCTGGGGGTGGCTCAAAACCCACAGGCTCAAATTAATGCTGATCTACTCACCTGGTATGTACCACAACAAGCATTTAAAGCTGAAGGTGATGTAATTTACCGCCAAGTTGACCCCCAGATGACTCTGCGGGGAGAAGTGGCCACCGGACAATTTTCTACTCAAACTGTCGTGGTCACTGGCAGAAATCAGGGCGATCGGGTAGTTACCGAAATTTTCCCCTAAACTAAATTCAATCAGGCTGGCAATTGATGTTAAAATAGCCCCACACCACTTGCGAAGTCAATAACCCCTATTCTGGCTTCAATTTTTCTCGCGATAAGTGAGAACGATTACATCTTGTAGGGATGATCCCCTTCTGGTAAAATCAATATCTAAAGTTAGTATAAAATACTTAGCTTACCAGATAACCAGGCCATTGTGTCAGTGGGGAGTCAGTAAGCTGTCTACCGATCGAGATTGGCTATACCTACATGGGTAGTCGCCAATTCTCAATTGTGACACTGGCCTGGGTTGTCCTGCTCAAAATAGAGTGGTTGAGCTTGTAAACAGTTTTTTGCTTAGAGGGAACCTATGGTAAATCAGCCGGATCGCGTAGTTTTAATTGGTGTTGCTGGGGATTCCGGGTGCGGAAAATCTACCTTTTTGCGTCGTATAACAGACATCTTTGGAGAAGATTTTGTTACGGTCATCTGTTTAGATGATTATCATAGTCTCGATCGCAAGCAACGTAAGGAAACCGGGATTACCGCTCTCGACCCCCGCGCTAACAATTTCGACCTGATGTATGAGCAGATTAAAACGCTCAAAAGTGGTCAATCTATCAATAAACCTATCTATAACCATGAAACTGGTCTGATCGATCCGCCAGAACGTATCGATCCTAATCACATTGTGGTTATTGAAGGTCTACACCCCTTGTATGATGAGCGTGTCAGAGGTCTGTTAGACTTTAGCGTTTACCTCGATATTAGTGATGAGGTCAAAATCTCCTGGAAAATACAGCGGGATATGGCTGAACGGGGACACCGCTATGAGGATGTTCTGGCTTCTATTAATGCTCGTCGTCCTGACTTTGAAGCCTATATCGATCCTCAGAAGCAATATGCAGATGTGGTCATCCAAATTCTACCTACCAAATTGATTCCTGATGATAAGGAACACAAAGTCCTACGGGTGCGCCTCATGCAGCGCGATGGAGTAGAAGGTTTTGAACCGGCTTATCTGTTTGATGAGGGATCAACCATCCACTGGACTCCTTGCGGTCGTAAGCTGACTTGTTCTTATCCCGGTATCAAGATGTTCTATGGGCCTGATGGTTACTATGGAAATGAGGTCTCTGTACTAGAGGTGGATGGGAAGTTCGATAACCTCGAAGAGATGATCTATGTTGAAGGTCACATGAGCAATATTGCTACCAAATACTACGGTGAACTCACCCATCTGTTGCGGGAACACCAAGACTACCCCGGTTCTAATGATGGCACTGGACTGTTCCAAGTTCTGGTCGGTCTGAAAATGCGATCCACTTATGAACGCTTGGTCGGAAAAGGTGAAAAAGTGGCGGCGGCTGTTTAGCTATACGCTATTTGATTTTAACTCGCCCTTGGCTATTCGCTGAGGGCTTTTTTTTGCCGCTGTCTTGATTTTTTATTCAATTTTAGGCAGTCCCAACCTAGGGGTTGACAAAAGGTGGCGATCGCGGTTACAATATTGACATATTGTTAAATAATTAAACATTGGCAAAAATAAAAAAATTACAAATATTCCATTATACTAGAAGTATAGCAGCAACCCCAGCCAAAGGCAACCCCTCCCCCCCAAAAAGGCCAATTTTTTCACAAAAGTTACAAAAGTTAACATAATTCCTAGCTTGATAATTCAAGTTGGGGGAAAAAGGACAGCACAGGACAGCACAGGACGTGCTTGCTAGTAACAAAAAACTTATTCAAACCTACACACAAACCAAAAACCTTGTACTATGCAAACAACCACAATAACCGGAGTTAAAGTGCCAAAATATGTTACACCCAGCGTTGCCACCTA
>NZ_JARPLU010000138.1:0-12911 GCF_032349615.1 Limnospira sp. PMC 1279.21
TCAACTGCGGGGACGCTTGAAAGAAGAGATTATCGCTAAATTGCGAAATATACGGGGTTCTGGTGGGGGGAAAAAAGACAGAAAAACCTCCAAAGTATCCCCCTCTGTCAAGGGTTATGAACCTCCTGTGGTGAGTGAATATTGGCAGTATAAACAACAGTTGGAATCTTCTTTAGTCGTGATTTCACCACCTCCAGGAAGCGAGACAGTTTTGGATGTGTTAGGTCCAATTCCTCTGGGGACTACAGCCACGGCGGCGGATGTGGTTATGCAGTATTTAGAAACCATTTATAAAAATGTCAGCGATCGCGCCGTTTTGAGGGGATTCAATCGAGAGTCGGAAGGCTAATTTATCGGGAAAATAGATGCGATCGTTGGGGGTAAGTCTTGGGGTTGATTCATCATAAAATCCGGCTTATATTTAGCCAGTACATTAGCCGAATTAAACCCCCAAGTTACCGCGATACTCTTAATTTTCGATTTGTGGGCTGCGGTGATATCTCTGGTTTCATCTCCCACATAAACCGCTTGATGTTTGGGGATATTTTGCTGTTTTAGTAGGCGGTTAATAATTCGGTGTTTCCCAAAGAGTGTTGACTCGGAATTCAGATTATCAAAAAGTGCTAAAACACCATGTCGGTTTAACACAAATTCCACATTACTTGGTGAGTTAGACGTGATAATAGATAGTTGACAGCCTTGGTTTTTCAGGTCGTTTAAGGCTTCAGGAATACCCGGAAATAGAGAAATAGATCCGAGATTATTTTGTAATTCCTGCTGGACTCGGCGCAGGAGTTTAGGAATTTTGAATAGGGAGATATTAGACAGCTTAATAATTTGCCAAGAATTGAGATTTTGTAATTGCTGTAAATCAGTGGCTGTGGTGGGGGAATATCCAAAATCTGCCGCCAGGTCATTGGTAATGCTAATCACCACTTCCAAGGTATCAGCTAAAGTCCCATCAAAGTCAAATATGATAATTTTTTCATGTTTTTCATGGCGATCGACCATAAGGTTTAAGATATCTTTAAAAATGGCTATCACCAGTATACTACCCCCACCATAACATTTAACTCAGATAGGGATGAGATGAACCCCAGCCCAAATAGGCTTTAACTATATTAACCGCAATTCTCACCTGACTAGCCCCCATGGAAATTTTATAGGGTTTATGGGGGTTTTTGGGGTTAGGATCTATCGTGACCACATTATTTTCCCATAGACGACTCTCCCGCGACCAGTCCAGTTGCGCCAACTGAGATATTTTACTTCGATTAAACTCATTTTGCTGACCGTCATAGGTCATATATAACAGTCGCCCCAGTATTTCCAAACCCACCCGAAAACCTAATAAATATTTTTCCTTAAAATTAGCCACTTCTTCAACCGTTAATTCATCCACACTCTGATTAGCAATATGTGATGTGACCGGACATTCCGAAAAAAACTGATTCAGACATTGAGTTAATTCATGGGATGCCATTTCTACATCATAATCTTCTAAGTCATTATCCGGCTGATTAGTAAAAGCACAACTGACCAAATTCACAATATAAGCATTAGTATAAATCAACTTCTGCTTAGTGGAAGGGCTTTTTTTCACCTTCTCAGTTTTCCCATAAAACATGGAAACGCGATTGACCAAATTTTTGGTAATCCCAATGCGACCGGAATGTTCCCCAAAAGAAACCAGCAAAGATTTATCTAATTGTCTGGCTTGCGCCATATCCCTAAAGTCGGTCTGACACTGATTAAAATTCTCCTCCAAAACCAAAGTAATCGGAAAATCATCCTCACCGATTAACTTTCCTAAATCACTTTCAATTAATTGATGAATGGCGGTTTTGCGGTGTTGTCCATCAGTGATATCTAACTTATGACCACGGGGAATTATCACAAAACACACGCCTCTACCCAAGTCAAGAATTTGGATATCTTCAGGATTAACATTAGCTGTCAGTGTTCCCAAAATCCAGGGTTTATTTTTATGAACACGCTGGATAATATAGTCTTTAATTTCCTCAGCATGACCTTTAATCTCCGGTCGATTTTTGCCAGAGTCCGGGTCATTTCCCAGGGAGGGTCGCGCCTGTAGGAGAGTTGGTAAATCTTGGGCTGGGACATTAATTTGAATCATTTGTCGCCCTCCCTGGTGACACATCAACCCCAAATAACACCTCTCGCGGAAGTATTGATTATAAAGAGGTGCCACCAAATGGTCTATTTTATTGGTAGGTTCATCATTAACCATGGTTTGATTAGTTGGTATGAATTTATATCTATTGTTAGATGATATCACAAATCTATAGGGTCAGGTAATCCTACTTCCCTGGGTTTAACTATCCGACCCTCAAAATTAATCGCCCTATTTTCAAAAGTCCGCGCCTCAGCCAGTTGTTTGCGTATAATTGCCTCATCCATTAATTCGGTGATTTCTCCTAGTAAATAAACAATTAAATCAGTAGCCAAAGACCGACCAGCTACTCGGACTCGGCGTTTATTGGGATCATATAATACGCCATACCATATAGATTGAGGGTATTCTATATGATTAAAACCACCCTCGGCATCAAATTTAACTAACTTTTTAAATACGGTTTCCAAGGGTTGTTGATAGTGAAATACCACCTTACCAATACCATGAGCGATCGCTATTTGTCCCACGGGTCTAAATAAAATATTTCCTAATCCTGGGGGGCGTTCAAATCCAAACCTTCGCAAATCAGGAGTTTCCATTCCTTGTGTAAGTTTTTGATAACTGGGTAAACTCGCCAAACCATCAAATAAACTCATTAATTCCTGAGTACCTAATGCCAACTCTTCGGGTTCGGGACGGTAGGGAACTAAACCGGGTTGTGGCGCTTTCCAACCTCGAAATTTAGGGTAACAACCTAGATATAATTCCGCCATATCTCGTAAGGCTTGTAAGGTAGTTAATACTGTTGATTTGGTGGCAACTGTGGCGCTATCCCAGTTAATCCGAGGCTTACGTCCGGGTTCATCTTTGAGTAGGGGATGATTAACAGCTACTTGGCGACAAACAATAGAAAAGCCATCATTTTCATCTAAGGCGGCTAACTGTCCTTTACTGAGTTTAACTGCCATTTGATTAAGGTGTACAAAAATCGACCTAATTCGCCTTTGTGCTTCCTGTCTAGTCTCTCCAGCCAAGACGGCGGGGATAAATTCAATGCCAATGGTTTCGTGGTTTAAGGCGGCTAGTTTATCTTGTGGGTGCATATTTACTATAGGCAATTTATCCCAAGTGATGGGTTCACCGACAGGCTTTTTGAGTTTGCTATAGGGTTGTATTTTCCGGGTTTTTAATAATTCTATGACTCCCTGAATCCCCATGAGTCTATGCTGTCCATCTAAAGCAAAGACAGAGACGGAAGATGATAAATCTAAGATGCCGATTTTTCCATGTTCATCTAAGGGGATATATTGGGCGGCTGAACAGGTAGCTTGTCCGTTTTTATCCCATTGTGGTGCTTGCGGGTTATCTACCCAGTGGGGACTAATAACGACGACGAGGGGGGGAAATTTCCGATCCCAATTGTGGGTAATCAGGTATTGTACCAAGATGGCTTGACGTGACCAGTCTAGGGGTCGCTGGAGTATAGCATCAATGGTTTCTGCGCCTCTTTCTATATTTTGGGTTTCGGGGTCAATGTGGCTTTTAAATAGGGGTAATTCGGAAGCATAACCAATGTGACTGGCAGCCCATTCTAGGCTGACTGCGCCTATATATCCTTGGGTGACTCCCATTGATGTCGGTTGAACTAAAATGCGATCGCTATTATTTAACAACTCGGTTAGCAGTTGTCCTAGTTCCCCTGGCTGTCCCTCGGTTTTTGGGTTTCTTGCGATCGTCATAGCTATTGTACTACTATACTGATATGGTTTTTAAAAACTTCTGTCCCCAATCGCATACTATCCTATATGGGGCATTTCGGCAAGGCTATTCTATCTGTTAGGAGGGACAGTGACAAACACCAGACCAGTTGGTTAGATTCAATTATGGCAATTCTAGCAGTTATCTCAATTATCTAAAGGAGTATTATCAAATGAACGCTGAACAAATCAATTTATTTCCACCCAGTCAAAATACGCCAAATACCAAAATTGAAGAATTTGTGGCATCCATAGAATTGTTAACCCAAGAAATTCAAGAACTCTACTGCTTGGATCATATTCCTTGGGTGATAGGTTATTCTGGCGGTAAAGATAGCACAGCCACATTACAACTAATTTGGAATGCGATCGCGCAACTACCCCCAGAAAAACGCCATAAGACAATTCATGTAATCACAACAGATACTCTAGTTGAAAATCCAGTAGTTTCAGCGTGGGTCAAAAAATCTTTAGAAAAAATGCAAGAGGCTGCTAAGATACAAAATATGCCCGTCCAACCTCATTTGCTAGTCCCTGAGATACCACAGACATACTGGGTAGGTTTAATTGGAAAAGGATATCCAGCACCTCGACATAAATTCCGATGGTGTACTGGACGCTTAAAGGTAGATCCATCTAATCGCTTTATCCGTAATGTTGTCCGATCAAGTGGTGAAACAATTGTAGTCTTGGGAACCCGTAAAACAGAAAGTCCTAATCGAGCAGCAATTATGGAAAAGCGAGAATTAAAGCGTGTGAGAGAACGCTTGTGTCCTCATCCTCATTTACCTAGCTCTCTGCTATATACTCCTATTGAAACCTGGCTTACTGACGAAGTATGGCTGTATTTAATGCAGTTTGAAAATCCTTGGAATTACAGTAATAAAGACTTGTTTGCAATGTACCGAGGTGCTACAGCAGACAATGAATGTCCCTTAGTTATTGATACCTCAACCCCTAGCTGTGGAAGTTCTCGTTTTGGCTGTTGGGTTTGTACATTGGTTGATAGCGATAAATCACTAACAGCAATGATTAATAATGATGAAGAGAAAGAATGGTTACAGCCTCTGGTTGATTTTCGTCTGGAATTAGATATATGGAATGATCACGATAAAAGAGACTTCCGGCGGATATTTGGGACAGTGCAATTGTTTGAAAGGAATGTTGACGGAGAAACGTCAGTCGAACCGATACCAGGACCCTATAAACGAGAATGGCGGGAATATTGGTTAAGGCGGGTATTAGAAGCTCAACAACAGGTTCGTAAAAATGCACCGCCTGATATGCGGGATATAACCTTAATTCAACCGGAGGAACTTAGCGAAATTCGGCGGATATGGTTGGAGGAAAAACACGAATTTGATGATAGTTTGCCGAGAATTTATCAAGAGGTGACAGGAGAACCTTTTGAAGACCCTCGCCATGGTGGTGGTAATGCTATGTTGGGTGTGGATGAATGGCAGATTTTGGAGGAACTTAGCGAAGGTGATCCGATGTATTTAGAACTGATGACCAGACTCCTGGATACTGAACGACAGTATAAAACTATGTCGCGGCGTACCGGAATCTATGATACCTTAGAAAGATGCTTTGAAACGAGTTCTCGATCGCAATCAGAAGCGATCGCAAATGCACACTATCAGCGAGACCTGAAACAAGCCGCTAAGGAAGGAAAAGTTGAAGATATCAAAAAAATTGTCAATGGTGAAAAACCGGAACCTCCCCAACAGCTAAACTGGGCGAGTCTCAAATTTAGTTAAGCGTCATGTATTAAGATGCTTCTGGGGGTTAGTTATCCCGTGATTTGTGATTGGTCACAAGTTGGATTAATTAACCCCCTAGGATGAAAATTGATGCCTTGATTTGGTGCAACTCAAGGGGGCTATATCCTAACTCCATAAGTTGTTGATTTCTGGCTCGACTCTATTAACCTTTACGGAAACTGCTATTCTGTGATTTTCCTGGAATTGACTCTGCAAAACTTCGGCCCCTATCGCGGTAAACAAGTTATTAACCTGCGTCCGCAAATGACTGGTGAAACGGTCAGTCCTATTGTCCTACTTGGGGGGATGAATGGAGGCGGAAAAACTACGCTAATGGATGCTATGCGCTTGGTGTTTTATGGTGCACGCGCCCAATGTTCGACTAGGGGAAATATTGCCTATCCTGATTTCCTCAAACAGGCGATTAATAAACATACCCCACCCCATGAAATGACCTGCGTGGAACTATTATTTGAACATATTTTAGAAAATAAACAGGTGGAATTTCGCATCCAAAGACGCTGGAATAGACATCTAAAAAATGGTAAGGATACGTTGGGTATTTTGATTGATGATTGGCCGGATAAGGGTTTGGTGGAAACTTGGGATGAACGAGTCGAAGATTTCTTTCCTTTGGGAATTTCTAATCTGTTTCTATTTGATGGGGAACAGGTCAAGGAATTGGCGGAATTAGACAGTCCTCCGAGTACGGTTATCCAGGCTATTCAGTCCCTTTTGGGGTTGGAGTTGGCGGAACGTTTATCGGTGGATTTGAATATTTTGGTGAGTCGGAAACGCAAGGAGTTGGCTGAGGTCTCTGAGTTGGCTACTTTGGAAGCAATTGAGTCAAAGTTAAATGAACAAATAGCAGATTGGGAAGAGGCAAAGTTGCAGGTTGTGCGACTTGATACGGAGTTACAAAAAGCCCATAAACGAGAAAGACAAACTCGTGATAAGTTTCGGACTGAAGGGGGTAAGGTAGCCCAGGAAAGAGACCAAATTGAAAGACAATTACGGGAGGAACAAGAGAGGTTAAATGAAAAGCGCGATCGCTTGCGAGAAATGGCGGCAGCTTGGCTACCTTTGGCATTAATTCAGCCTCTGTTAGAGCGGGGAAAAGTGCAGGGGGCAAAGGAAATTCGGGAGAAAAAAGCCAGAATTGCGCGGGAGGTGGTGGCGGAACGCGATCGCCGATTATTGGAGTATTTGAAAACTCTGGATTTGGGCGATATTAGTTTGGATAAGGTTCGGAGTTTTTTGGAGTCGGAGAGTTCCGCCAGTTCCGATGATTCTTTACAGGATTTTTGGTTAGATATGGATGAAATTACTCTCGGACAGCTTACCAGTGTTCTGGAACATCAACTCCCTAATCAAATTAGCCAAACCAAGTCTTTTAAAAATGAACTGATAGGCATTCAGGAGACGATTGTAGCTAAGGAAAGACAGCTAAATGTGGCGGCACCCCCGGAGGTTTACGAAGAACTTTTACAGGCGGTTTCTGATGCGGGGGCGGATGTGGCGAAGGTGAAAAGGGATTATGATCAAGCTATAATTAAGCGCGATCGCTATGAGGCTATGGTGGAAAAAACTAAGAAAGAATTGTCCGAATATAGCCAGGTGACTATCGATCGCAAAAATGCCAACCACATTATCCAAACTTCCGAAAGGGTACAAAAAACTTTAGTACAATTTCGGGAAAAGTTGACCCTCCGAAAACTTAATAAGCTGGAAATAGAAGTGACTGAATGCTTCCGCTATCTTCTCCATAAATCAGACCTAGTTCATCGAGTCGTTATTGCTACCCAAGATTTTAGTTTGTCTCTGTATGACCCCCAAGGTCAACCCGTCCCCAAACATCGCTTATCTGCCGGGGAAAAACAACTATTGGCGATCGCTTTTTTGTGGGGTCTGGCGCGGGTTTCTGGTCGCCAGCTTCCTATTGCTATTGATACCCCCCTGGGAAGGCTAGACTCCTCTCACCGCTATAACCTAATTGAACGATATTTTCCCTCCGCCAGCCATCAGGTAATTTTGCTATCTACAGATACAGAAATTGGCGAACCCGAATTAAAAAGCCTCCGACAACAAGAGGCGATCGCCCGTGAATATTTACTTAAATATGACCCCAAACAAGGACACACAACTATTGTACCTGGTTATTTTATCAACAGTTAATTTTTCTGGGTTTGTAGCCAAATTTCTAAACTCACTAATAACCAGAGTTTAATCCCAAATTTTTGATAAGCCGGACTTTGGGGGTTGAAAAGTTCCTTAATAAACTTTTGGTTAATATAAGGGGCGATCGCCGCATTTTTATTGAACAATAATGCCTGGGTGCGTTGTTGCCAATGGTGGTAAAACCACGAACCTACAGGAACCCGCATCCCACTTTTTGGGCGATAAATAATCGAGGCTGGTAATACATCAGTAACCGCTGCTTTTAACACGGCTTTCTCATTAGCAGCAGAGAGTTTATACACCGGTGGAACTTGTAAACTTAGGTCAACAACTCGCTGATCAAATAATGGCGATCGCCCTTCTAAACCCGCCGCCGATGTCATATTACTCACTTTGGTTAAAATATGGTCTGCCCCCTTAAATTTAATATTAATTAGCATCAATCGATTTAAATATTCTTGGGCGGAATTTAAGTCGGGTTCAAATACTGACGGCGCATCTTTTACCTGCTGCCAAATTTCCGGTTTCAGAAGTTCCGGTAAATGGGGATAGCATTTTTTAAAAGACTCTAAATAGGTGGTCAGACGATTAGGAAAATGGTTGTAAATATTCCCATACAGTTCATAGAGTAACATCGGCTTATTTTTCGGACCGCCAAAACAAGGGTCGCCTCCTTCCCCGTTTAAAATAACTCCGACATCCTGTTTGGCTACCTGTCCCAATAAATAGTTAGGAACTGTCAGAGGATCACCAATAGGATCGTCTAAATTTGCCATAGTAATTGCTAGATTATCCCATACAGTTTCTGGCTGGATTTCCAGAATATGATGCTGAGTTTGGCAATGTTCCGCTACTAAATTGGCAAATTCTAATTCGTTGGGATATTCAGCCCCAAAATGGATTGAATAAGTATGGACTTCCTGCTGATGAAATTTACTGGCTAAAGCTGTAATCGCACTAGAGTCTAATCCCCCTGATAAATAAGCGCCGACAGGTTCCCCAATAGGTAGGGATTCTGCCACTACTTGATTAAGAAGCGATCGCAATTTTTGGCTGTAATATTCTAGGGGTTGATCGCGATCGCCTATTTGTTCTTCCGGTTGCCAATAAACTTGTATTTTCCCAGATTTCCCAGGGTCTGACCATTCGTGTATTGTCCCCGGACGTACTTCTTTTACCCCTTCCCAGATGGTTTGTTCTCCCGGAATAAACGCGCAAGAAAGATAGTCTCGTAAAGCTAGATAATCTAATTTTTGGGGATGAAATTTCCCTAGGCTTCTCAGACGAGGTGCTACCCGCAAAATACCTTGATTAATTGTATAGTATAGGTTTCTCCCACCTACAGCATCTCGTGCTAACCACAGTCGCCTTTGGCTTCTGTCCCAAATCACTAGGGCAAATATTCCTTGTAACTGCGACAGGACTTCGGGAATATTATCCCTGTGGTCTAAATCGTCTAATAATTGGTCAATATCCCCATTAATTAAACTACTCTCCCCTACTATGACAAATCGCTGCTTTAAGCTGATAATTGGCTGGGTTTGGTAAATCGCAATTGTCTCCTCTTGCCAAGTTATTTCATTCGATGGAGTGATATCATTACCTAAACTTACCCACCAATTTGGCCGGATTTCTGGCTCTGGTAATCTTTGACGATGACGAGGTTTCAAAAGCTGCCAGGATGATAAAAAAGACATATTCAGGGATAGGTGCTGCTCCAAGTTGCATTTTAGCCGAAATTCCTTCGCAGGGGTTGACAAATTGGTGCAATTTGTGGGATTATTTAAGTGTAATGCTTCATAATCGAACTCTAACAGTTTGCCAAAAAAATGCCACTATTCCCATTATCTAAAAAGTATAGCACAAGTCCGCCCCAAAAGCTACCCCCCCAGAAAAAAAGGCGATTTTTTTAACATTTCTTAACTTTTCTTTACAAAACTTCACAAAATCAGGTTAATAGCAATTTTTGGTTCATCAAAGCGATCGCCCCAAGCATAATCTGATGTTCACATACTTGAATGCGCTGATGGAGAGTTTCGGGAGTATCCTGGGGTAAAACGGGGACAGCGGCTTGCATCAAAATCGGACCGCTATCAACAGCCAACTCGACAAGATGGACGGTACATCCTGTAATTTTAACTCCCGATTCCAAGGCTTGTTCAACGCCACGAATACCGGGAAAACTGGGCAATATAGCGGGGTGTAGGTTAATAATTTGGTGAGGAAAAGCGGCTACCAAAACCTGGGTAGCAATTCGCATCCATCCCGCAAATACAACCAAATCGAGATCATATTGATTGAGGGTATCAACAACCTGCTGATCAAAACTTTCTCTAGTGGGGTAGTCGCGGTGATTAACCAGAATAGTGGGGATATCAAACTTTTCGGCGCGTTGTTTAACCTTAGCCTTGGGGTTATTGTAAACTAAAACCTGTATTTGGGCGTTAAGTTGTCCATCGCGTATTTTTTGGGCAATTACTTCAAAATTACTGCCACTACCGGAAGCCAAAACCCCTAATTTGATGGGTTTTCCGGGAATAAATAGGGGGTCAGGTAAGGGGGGATAAATTAGATAGGGTGTAGAATCAATGGGGTTTTGATAGGGAATCATGGATTTAAGCAATGATATCGCTGCTGTGGCTAGAATAATTCCGGCACTTGAGTAAGTATACGCGAAAGGGGAATAGGTTAGGCGAAATGTTCAACCCAACCTACTACCAAAACTGGGGTAAGATTATGCGATCGCCGAATTATCCCATTGCAAATAGGGCAACTTAGCAGCAGTAGTGCGGATCTGGTCATGATTAGCAATCAACTGACCGCAATTATCCCAACTACCATTAATAAAGGACTGTCGGGAGCCTTCATTCATGTTCACATCAATAGTTAAGTCGCCGCCGTGAACTTTCAGCGTCCCCAGATCCATGATAATTTCAACTTGGGGATTTTGCTGTAATAACTGTTGTAATTGTGTGACCGCCTCTGGTGTAGCGGTGACACAGGGAACTCCGATCGCCACGCAATTACCAAAAAAGATTTCGGCGAAACTTTCCCCGACAATAGCTTGAATACCCCATTTGGCTATAGCTTGGGGAGCGTGTTCTCGGGAGGAACCACAGCCAAAATTTTCATTAACCACCAAGATATTAGCACCTTGATATTGTGGGAGGTCAAAGGGATGATTTCCGTTTAATTGTTGACGGTCATCAGCAAATACTTGTTGTCCCAAACCATCAAAGGTTACACAGCGTAAAAACCGGGCGGGAATGATGCGATCGGTGTCAATATCACCACCAACTAAGGGGATACCGCGTCCTGACACCTTGTGAATTTTACTCATGATTTTTGACTAGGAAGATTCGGATTAGTTAACAAGAGGAAATAAGGAGAGTTCCCCCCTACCCGGTTGCATCAGGTAATGGGGGTACTAATTAACTAGGCTTCGATTAACTTACGAACATCGGCAACTTTTCCGTTAACCGCCGCCGCGACGACCATGGCGGGACTCATTAATAATGTGCGTCCGGTAGAGGAACCTTGACGGCCTTTAAAATTGCGGTTAGAAGAAGATGCACTAATTTGGTTTCCCTGTAACTTGTCAGGGTTCATAGCCAAACACATAGAACACCCAGCTTCTCGCCACTCAAAACCTGCTTCTCGGAAGATTTGATCTAGTCCTTCAGCTTCAGCGGCTTGTTTAACTCTTTCGGAACCGGGAACTACAAAGGCTTTCACCCCTGGGGCGACTTTGCGACCTTGGGCAAATTTAGCCGCCTCCCGTAGGTCGGTTAAGCGTCCGTTGGTGCAACTTCCGATAAAGCAAACATCAACTTTGGTTCCCTCAATGGGAGTTCCGGGGGTAAACTCCATATAGCGGTATGCTTCTGATGCGATCGCCTGATCGCTTGGGGGGAGATTTTCCGGTTTAGGGATGACCTCATCAACGCCAATACCCTGTCCGGGAGTAATTCCCCAAGTGACCGTCGGGGGAATATCAGCAGCATCAAAAGTTACCACATCATCATAAACGGCATCGGCATCACTGCGAATTTGTTGCCACCAGGCGATCGCTTTATCCCAATTTTCGCCTTTGGGTGCAAAATCGCGGTCTTTGAGATAGTCAAACGTGACTTGATCGGGGTTAACATAACCACAACGCGCGCCACCTTCAATAGACATATTACAAACAGTCATCCGTTCTTCCATTGACATGGCTTCAATGGTGGTTCCGGCGTATTCGTAAGCATAACCCACGCCGCCTTTAACTCCCAATTGTCGAATCACATGGAGGGTGACATCTTTGGCGTAGACACCTGGGGGGAGTTGGCCGTTAATTTCAATGCGGCGAACTTTGAGTTTTGATAAGGCTAGGGTTTGGGAAGCGAGAACATCCCGAACTTGGGAAGTACCGATACCAAAAGCGATCGCCCCAAAAGCGCCGTGGGTGGAGGTGTGGGAGTCTCCACAGGCGATCGTCATTCCCGGTTGAGTTAGGCCTTGTTCCGGTGCGATCACATGGACAATGCCTTGATTACCCGAACCGATGTTATAAAATCGGATCTTGTGTTCCGCACAGCTTTTTTCTAAGGCTTGCATCATCTCCTCAGCCAGGACATCCACGAAGGGACGAGCTTGATTTTCGGTGGGGACGATATGATCCACCGTAGCCACGGTGCGTTCTGGAAATAGGACTTTCAATTGGCGATCGCGTAACATCGCGAAAGCCTGGGGACTTGTCACCTCATGGATCAGGTGTAGACCAATGAAGAGTTGAGTCTCACCGGATGGTAGGGTTCCCACTGTATGGAGGTCCCAAACTTTATCAAATAGTGTTCCTTTGCTCATAAAACCATCGGTTAATCGGCGTATCGAACGCGCTGATATATCTGCCCCATTTTAACCTGTTTGGGAACTGTGGTAAAGCGGGGCGACGGATCGACCCCCTCAAATGCCCTAATTTCCCAACTATCTTAGGTTTTAGCCCCCGATCACTTTTCCGATTTGCTATAATAGAGATAACGTGCGAGACGTTTAGGAGTCAAATAAGGCTGCAATGCCTGAAATAACCTCCTAGAT
>NZ_JARPLU010000139.1:0-12900 GCF_032349615.1 Limnospira sp. PMC 1279.21
GTCATCTCGTCCTCTCCATTATACGTCCTAAGTGTTCTGTCTTGTGCTATATAATGAGAAAGGCTATTACAATAGGGTAAATTCTGTGGTTGTCTCAAACCATGAAGTTTCGATTAATTTGAGGGTTAATCCTAAGCTATGGCAGGATTTCCAGCAACGTTGTGCGACCTATCAAATGTCCCCTGAACAGGTGTTAGTTGGGTTAATCAAAATTTATCTGGCACCTCTGGATCATCAGGTAGCGATCGCCTTTTCCTCTGGTTCAGATGGGAGAATGGATCTCGATATCAAACAAATTATTGAAGATTATTTGCAACAAAATCTGGAACCCCAAATTCGGGACATATTGCCGAATTATATAGACTCAAAAGCGAGCGATCGCGCTTCTGCACCACCGCCGCCAGCATCCCCGGCTGGTAAGTTATCAAATAAGTTATCAAAACCCTCGCCACCATCATCACGCCAACCATCACCTAAAGAAGTTGATTCTCGCTTAAAAACCGGCAAAGAATTAGCGCAAATTTTGGGAGTTTCCGCCCCATATATTACCACTTTAAACCGCCTAGGAGAACTACATAAACGGGGATGGCAAGATTCTGGTCAAAGGCGAGGAAAAACCATCTTATATGAACCCATATCGCCGCCTTAATTTTTACCCATAAATGGATAGGATTGTAGTCCCCATAGTCGCCATTCACCCCCAGCCTAGTTGGGGCGCAAACTTGTCTGACTATCAAGAGGAGAAGTGTGGAAGAATGAAAAGACAGCAGCCAGAAACAGTCCCCAGACCGAAATCAAGCATCTTTATAGTATAATCCAAGTTACAGCCTGTTCAGAAATCATCTGATCACCTCTCAAAGTCCCTCTCCCTTTCTGGGATCCAGATTTAGGGTGAGGGCAATGTATTAAGCGACTGGTGAACAAGCTGTATAACTTAGACAGACACAGACCATATCAAAGAAAAATCCATAAGAATGCTGTCAGAAATTACCTTAGAAAACTTTTTTAGTTTCCGAAAACCCACAACCATCAAGCTGAATCCTGGTGTGAATATTCTCCTAGGTATTAATGGTAGTGGCAAATCCAACTTGTTAAAGGCGATCGCTTTACTGTATGAGATTATTGCCGGGAATGGATTGGAAAAGACTTTTTTAAAAAAGTGGAGTGGCTTTGATGCCGTGGCCAATTTTAATGAGGACACCAAAGACTATATAAAACTCGGCTTTGAATTTAGCAAAGATGCAATTCACCAAAATCACAATAGAAGAGGATTCCAATTTAAAACTAATCCCATTTACGAACTCACAATCTTTAAAGCGGGGTCAACTTCATATTACTTGAAAGAAAAGCTATATTGCCGAAGTGATGATCAAGATGATTTTATCTTCATGGACATGAATAATGCCCAGGGAGTTATTTCCACTCGGGAAGAAGGAAAAGTGGGTTTTCAGAGATATCCCCAAGAAAGTCAACAGGTCAATTTTAAATCCACAGAACCCGTTTTAAGTCAGATTTCAGACCCGGAGAGATTTTATCCTATTTTCACCTTAAAAAGAGCTTTAGAAGAGGTAGCTGTCTATTATTATTTTGATACCACCTTTGAAAGTGTCATCAGACAACCTTCCAGCTATGGTACTGAAAGAAAATTGTCCCATGATGGACAAAACCTGATGACGATTATTAACAACATCAGAAATAACAATTCTCTCTGGTATGCTGAAATCGAGCAAGCCATCAAGAAAATTAACCCACATTTTAAAGACATCAATTTTAATTTTTTGGGTTCTAAATTATACTTAGTCCTTCGTGAAGATTATCTGGCTAAGTCAGTTTCTATGGAACATATCTCAGATGGAACCCTCCGCTATCTTTTGCTATTATCCATATTATTTAACCCTGAACGAGGTAACTTAGTCTGTATTGATGAGCCGGAAACAAATCTTCATCCCGACATGATTAATACCATCACAGATGCACTCAAGCAAGCATCGAAAAATACGCAAATAATCGTAAAGACTCATTCACCATTGCTGCTAAATTCATTCGATATTGAGGATGTATTAATATTTAAAAAAAACCAGAAAAATGAGACAGAGGTAAATTTTAAGTCATCAGATGAGTTTGAGGACTGGCTTGATAATTTTCTGGTCGGTCAAGCATGGCTGCAAGGTCTTATAGGCGGTAAAAGATGGTAGATATTCCGTTGATATACATAAATTTGAATTACATAGAGTTAGCCAATCATAGCCATCCATTCATGTCTGTAATATACCCAAAATTCAGACAAATCATGAAATGAAGGCGGTGAGACATGATATATATTACGATTTATATAGAAGTAGTTAAAGCACAAAATAAGGCGATTTTAACTGTTCATAAGCTGTTGATGTTTATAAATTAATCGGATTACTAGACTTAAAAACTATCATGGAAGATTTCGATGAAGCTAAATGGTTGCTTGCTTATATCGATTCTCATCAGGATGAGTAACAGAATAGCCACTTTCCAAGTTATTGGGTAAGGTGATAGGTTTAGGGGGTCTGACACTGGAGCGATCGCCTATAGTAACTATGGGGTTGACCCTTTCCTGAACCATTGGGGTGGGTATGAATAATATAGTAGTGCGATCGCTATTTATGGGAAAATGTTAGGTAATCCATATAAAAATTAGACCATGAAAACTTTTGATTGGATTGTAGTTGGTGCGGGAATTGCTGGTGCTTCCCTCGGCTATGAATTAGCCAAAACCGGATTTTCCGTGATGTTAATAGATCAGTTTCCGACCCCAGAAAATGCTACGCGCTACAGTTATGGGGGACTAGCTTATTGGGGGGGTTATAATGATTTAACCTATGAATTGTGTCAACAGGGACGGAAACGCCATCAGGTTTTATCAGAGGAGTTAGAGGTTGATACACAGTTGCGGGAAGTCGATCTGGTGTTAACAGTCCCCATAGATACTCACCCGGAAGCTATAGCCGCTAATTATCCCCCCTTTGTGACTCCTCCTAGGTGGGTGGATACTCAAACCGCTTGCGAATTAGAACCCCTACTAAACCCGGAAGAAATAGCTGGTGCGTTTACGGTGCGCCATGGTCACATTTTACCAGAGGCTCTAAACCAGGGATATATACATGGTTTCCAACGGTTAGGGGGAACTGTCAAAATTGGCATAGTTTCTGATTTAATCAGAGTGGGAAATCGGATAACTGGTGTGATTGCAGATGGGGAAAATTTATCGGCTGCTAATGTGGTGGTTTGTGCGGGTGGTATGAGTAGGGAACTGTTAAAAGCAGCGGGAATTAAAGTAAAAATACACTTTACGCATACGGAGGTTTTAGAAACCGATAAATTGCCGCCAAAATTGAGAACTGTAGTGATGTCGGCGACTATGCCCAGATTTAGGCTGGAAGCGATCGCTACTCAGCCGGAACTAGAAGAGTTGTGGGATGACCCCTATCAGGAATTAGCACCATTTATTATAGACCCTAGTGCTGTACAA
Source organism: Limnospira sp. PMC 1279.21 (assembly GCF_032349615.1). NCBI lineage: Bacteria > Bacillati > Cyanobacteriota > Cyanophyceae > Oscillatoriales > Sirenicapillariaceae > Limnospira > Limnospira sp. PMC 1279.21. The sequence goes on from NZ_JARPLU010000139.1 coordinate 3,503, forward strand.
TTGTTAGATGGTCGTTTGAGAATCGGGCAACCTTCGCGAACTTTGAGTAATCCCAACGCGGTGATTAATCAGGCGGAAAGTGAGGCAACTATCCGAGAGGCGATCGCCAAAATTTTACCGAGTTTAGCCGATTTGCCAGCCACTTGGCATCACTGTTTAGTCGCCTTTAGCGGGGATGGTTTACCCCTGATAGGTGCGGTGCCGAATTGGTCAGGAATCCATATATTTTCAGGCTTTAGTAATCCCTTGGTATTTGTGCCACCCTTAGCCCAGCGCTATGGGGAGTATCTAGCTGGAAAAGCCGATTCTATATTTGAGCAATTATCTCCCAGTAGATTATATGTTTAAATATCGTGATACTAATGGGGTTTAATGGCTGTCAACAAATGTAGCCGGGAGGATGCTTTGGTCTAGCCCAGAGGGAAACACATTAACGAACATTAACAAAAATTAAGTGTTCAGTGTCAAGATTTAACTAGCAAGGGTTCAGTTTTATGGCAGAATAAGTGTAGTCCCAATGGGTGAGCGTTGGATCATTTTTATGGCTAAGTTTGTTTTTATTACAGGTGGGGTCGTCTCCAGTATCGGTAAGGGAATTGTGGCCGCGAGTTTAGGGCGTTTGCTAAAATCCCGTAACTATTCGGTCTCCATCCTCAAGTTAGATCCCTATATTAACGTCGATCCGGGAACTATGAGTCCGTTTCAGCATGGGGAGGTGTTTGTTACCCAAGATGGGGCAGAAACTGATTTAGACTTGGGACATTATGAAAGATTTACTGACACTTCTATGTCCCGGCTCAATAGTGTGACAGCGGGGGCGATTTATCAAGCTGTAATCAATAAAGAGAGACGGGGAGACTATCAAGGGGGAACAGTCCAGGTGATCCCCCATATTACCAATGAGTGTAAGGAACGTATCCATAGGGTAGCCCAGAATACTCATTCAGATGTGGTAATTACAGAGGTGGGTGGAACCGTGGGGGATATCGAGTCTTTACCCTTTTTGGAGGCGATCCGACAATTTCGGAAAGATGTGGGCCGAAAAAATGTGGTCTATCTCCATGTTACCTTAATGCCTTTTATTAGTGCGGCGGGGGAGATGAAAACTAAGCCGACTCAACATTCGGTCAAGGAATTGCGATCAATTGGTATTCAACCAGATATTCTGGTTTGTAGATGCGATCGCCCTTTACCTATGGGGATAAAAGAGAAGATCTCCGAGTTTTGCGATGTAGAGGTAGAGAGTGTGATTACAGCCCAAGATGCTGATAGCATTTACGAAGTACCCCTAATTTTGGAAAAAGAAGGACTCGCCCAGCAAACCTTGGAACTTCTACAATTAGAACAGCGACAGCCAGATCTGAGTTCTTGGCAAACTCTTGTCGATCGCCTCTATCATACCCAAAGGGGTGGATTGGCGACTATGGAACCCACCCCCGTGGAAATTGCGATCGTCGGTAAATACATCCAGTTAAGCGATGCTTACCTATCCGTAGTAGAAGCCGTGCGCCATGCAGCAATTGATGTGGGAACCGAAGTCAATCTCAGATGGGTAAATTCAGAAGACCTACAAACTGATGATGTACAATCAGCCCTGAAAGAAGTTCACGGTATTATTGTACCGGGGGGATTTGGGGTCAGGGGAATTGATGGTAAAATTGCGGCGATTCGTTATGCCAGAGAACATCAAATCCCGTTTTTAGGTCTATGCTTAGGGATGCAATGTTCTATTATCGAATGGGCGCGTTATTGTGCGGGACTAGCAAACGCAGATAGTGCCGAATTTGATCCCAACACCCCTAACCCGGTAATTAACTTATTACCAGAACAGCAGGATGTTGTCGATCTTGGTGGAACTATGCGTTTAGGGTTATATCCTTGTAGGTTAAAGCCTGATACCCTCGCCTCCAAACTGTACGATCAGGAAGTGGTTTATGAACGCCACCGACATCGGTATGAGTTTAATAATGCCTATCGAAGTCTATTTTTGGAAACCGGTTATATGATCAGTGGTACATCTCCAGATGGTCGCTTGGTAGAAATTATTGAATTTCCCGAGCATCCATTTTTCATTGCTACCCAATTCCATCCTGAGTTTCAATCTCGACCTAATACTCCCCACCCCCTGTTCAAAGGGTTAATTCAAGCCGCTTGTCATTTATTAAAGAAAGACAAGACAACCACCTTGGGGTCAGAAAGTAAACCTCCGGCGGTAGTCAATAATTCCGCTGATAAGTCCTAGCAATTACCGCCCACCAATTGAATTTTATCAGTTGGTTGGGGCTGGATTTTGGTAATCTATAATGCTGCATTTTTCCTAAGACTAATTATGGCAAGAATCACAGATTTGAGGTAATCTTGTGGCGCACTGGATTAAATTGATATATGAAAGAGAAACCTATATTATCGATCTCCATAGCATCGGTGCATTTTGTTTTGGCTTAAATCATCGCCTAACCTTTTGGTTAAAAGACGGTAACTATCCTATTGTAATTAATCCAAAAACTCACCCAGAAACCTATCAAATTATTCTCGATTACATCAAAACACAAACAGCAGAAAGTCCAGAAACAGGGTTTTGGATTAAGTTTAATTATGACCGCAATGAATATATAATTGATTTGAGTCGTATCCAAGTATTTAGCTGTGATGGTACTCAGCGGATTGTATTTTGGTTGGCGAATACCCGTGAACAGGTAGTGATTAATCGCCACAGCAACCCGGGTACTTATCAAAGAATTCAAGATTATATTTATAAAACTACCGGCTATTCAATGCCATAAATCGCTAACTATAAAAAAAAGATTAAAACTTATCGGTTTTGGTGTATAGGTGTCCTACAGTGTAAAACGGCAATCGACTTTTCGGGGAAAGATTCCTGAAAAGAAATGATATCTTGAATAATTCCAAAATGCAGAAGTTAACTGATCAGGATTTATGGCGAAATTATGTTAATGGTCAACGAGATTTTGTAAAGATTGAAATAGTGAGAGCAAATTTATTTGAGGTAGATTTGCGAAATATTCAACTGCTAGCAAGTCGATTAATTAAAGTATATATGCCCTATGCTAATTTAAGTTATGCTAATTTGAGCAATACAGAGATTATTGAGAGTGAATTTGGGGATGTGAAGCTGAAGGAGGGTAATTTATCTGATGCTTGCCTATCCCATAGTAATTTTTATCGAGCTAATCTGCGCTATAGTAACTTACAGAGGGCTCAATTGTCTGATGTCAATTTACAAGCGGCGGACTTGTATAATGCGGATTTACAAGATGCTTATCTAGTCAATGTTGACCTACAGGGTGCTAACCTGGAAGGAGCCCAGATAGAAAAGGCTATATTTATTGGTTGTAACCTGTTTCGGGCTAAGGGAGTTAATCTATCTCCTGAACAATGCGATCGCACTATTGGTCCCAATGGGTTTATGTAAAGATAGTCAGATTTCATCTGACCAAGGCTCGGAATAATTTATAATCAAATGAGCGTCAAAATTCCGATCGCCATAGTATCCAGTGTCAGAGCCATTTAAAACTTACTTATCCTTTCCCCGGCTGTTAGAGGGAAATAGCCCAGACCTAGACTGGGAAGCCACTTTAGGGGATTTACCCACTTATCATTTTGGGCTCAAATCAGATAGCCTGGTGTCAGAAGTAGTCCGACAATTTCAGCGTCACGCTTTACTACCTGGGGTATTAATTTGGGAAGACATAGAATCGGAGGAACCCCAATTAGTGGGGCTACTTTCCCGACGACAATTATTAGAGTTTTTCATCCGACCTCAAGGGGGGGAAATGTTGTCAAGTCAACCCTTGGGAGTTTGTTATAGCTATGGGGGTTTCCCGATGCTGGTTTTACCGGAAACGATGACGATTTTAGAAGCGGCGCGCTATGCTAGAAGGCGATCGCCAGAACTAATTGCCGAACCAATTGTTGTAGCTCATCGAGGAAATCCAGCCATCCCCTATTCTATTTTAAATATTGACGATCTCAATATTGCCCATTGGCAAATTAGAGGTATTGAAACCCAAGTGCGTTATGAACGCACCCAGATCCAAATGATTCAGAGTGAAAAAATGAGTAACCTAGGGCGCTTGGTAGATGGTGTCGCCCACGAAATCTTAGATCCGGTGGGATTTATTTGGGGTAATCTTACCCATTTAAACGAATACGCCCAAGGGTTAATGGAGTTATTATCAGCTTATGAGAAGCATTTTCCCCAAGTGCCGCCAGAGATTGAAGCTAAACAGGAGGAGATAGACTTAGACTTTGTGCGATCGGATTTACCGCGAGTAGTTGCTAGTATTAGTGGAGGGGCCGATCGCCTAAATCGATTAGCCACCAGCTTACAGAACTTCTGCCATATTGATAATGTCCACCCCAAGCCAGCAGATTTGCAGGGGTCTTTGGATGGTATTGTCTTGTTAATCCAAAGCCAAATCAAAGGGGAAATCGAAATTATTAGGCACTACGGTCAAGTTCCGCCGATTTCCTGCTATATTGGACAGTTAAATCAGGTGTTTATGAATATTCTCACCAATGCGGTTAGCGCTCTGATTGATCGGGCGGTGAGACAGGACTGGGTAGAAGAGTTTGGGCCAGTGCATCGGGTTCAAAGAAGCGATCGCCCCCGAATTGAAATTACCATCAAGGTTAGTGCCATGACAGACGACCAAGGAGATACCCCCAGGGGGGAGTCAAATCAGGAGTCCTGGGTTTTAATTAAAATAAGTGATAATGGTCTGGGGATGTCATCGTCGCAGTTGAAAAAAATCCTGGAGTCATTCTCGGCTCATCGTCGCGCTGACAAAGAAACCAGTTTAGGGTTAAGCTATCAAATTGTCACCGCCAAACACGGAGGCAAGCTAAATCTGCGATCGCAACTGGGTGTAGGCACAGAATTTGAAATTTGGCTCCCCCTAACCTAAATCTAAATTAAACCCCCTTTGATCACCTGTAACCATCATGCTCTGGACATCAATTTTTAGCCATTTCACAAGTCGCCATTTCCGCCTAATGAGGCAATTAGGGGGGTTACTACTGACCCTCCCCCTGTGGTTAAGTCTGGCGGGTGTGCGCCAAGCAGCATTCGCCCAAGCCCTATTACCTTACACTCTGCAAGTAGACTCAGAACATTTACAACAAACCGGAGATGGTTTAATTGAAGAAGCCGCCCAACTCACGCGATTTCAGCAATACCAACTCGCCCTACCCAGGGCTGAATTAGCGACCCAATTAGCACCCAAAAACTATCAAACCTGGGCTTTATTAGGTAGCCTTTACGTCCAGGTTGATCGCATAGAAGCCGGAATCGAAGCCCTAAACAGAGCCCAAGCCTTAGCCCCTGACAACCCAGCAATTAGGTTTGTCTTAGGGGATGCTTACTTTCGCAAAGGAGAGTATCAGAGGTCTGTGGAGGAAATCGAACAGGGTTTAAGAATCAATCCTAACGTTCCCGGAGCCTTGTTTGATTTAGGTAATGCCTATTTTCAACTGGGAAAATTCGACGAAGCGATCGCCAAATACAAAGAAGCCTATAACCTGGAAAGACTCCTCTGGCCAGCAATTAATAATATTGGTTTAGTGGAATACGAACTCGGTAAAACCGATTCAGCAGTGCAGCGTTGGGAAGAGGCTTTTGCCATTGATGAAACCGCCGCCGAGCCATTGTTAGCCATTGCAGTAGCCCTTTATCGACAGGGCGACACAGAAAGGGCTTTAACCTTGGGAGAACAAGCCCTGCAACTAGATAGTCGTTATGCAGAGCTTGAATTTCTCCGAGAAAATCTCTGGGGCGATCGCCTCATGGAGGATGCTCGGACTTTTTTTTCCACACCTCGGATGCAGCAAACCATCAGCCGACTCTAAGGATAGCATAGCTAATCCTTGGGGAGTAGGGACTTAATTTTATTGACAAATTCTTGATGATCAATGACAGGTTTGGAAATATAGTCGTCAGCGCCACTTTCCGCCAAAAAATCTTCGCGATCGCCCGCCATAGCGTGGGCGGTCACTAGAATAATTGGTAACTTAGCTGTATCTGGATCAGCCTTGAGCAACTGGGTAATTTTAATCCCATCGACTGCTTTACCCAGATACACACTGCGAGCCAATGACACATCCATCAAAATCAGGTCAGCCTCTTTAGTGCGAGCTATCTGCATTACTTCGTCTACGTTTTCAGTGTGCTTAACCGCTAATCCCCCTCGTTTGCTCAAAATTTTGGCAAAAACGCGGGCATTAACCGGATCGTCTTCTACAATCAGAACGGTCTTCATCAGAGTCTCCGCTGGACATACTCTCCAGTTACGATGTGCAATCATAACACGAGGTTGATAGTATTGGGCGAACCCAAAAAATCCCCGTCTGATATCATTATGAGCACAAAACAGCAACTTGAACCTGATTCCATCGGCAATTGAATCTGAAAATTTTGGTCAAAACGGGGCAACATTGCAGTTAACCTAAAATAGTAGGCTCCGAAATCGTCCTTAACTCAGGTGTTGAAATCCCTAGAGTTTCTCAAATATTAAAATTGCTAAACCCTAAAATCGATCCAACTCATGGCTAAACAGTTAAATTTTCTTTGCGGGGAAGTGATACCCACATCATTAACCAATGAAATGCAGCAATCGTACCTCGAATACGCCATGAGTGTAATTGTGGGGCGAGCGCTACCAGATGTCCGAGACGGCTTAAAACCAGTACACCGTCGCATATTATATGCCATGCACGAACTAGGGCTAACACCCGATCGCCCTTATCGTAAGTGTGCGCGGGTAGTTGGGGACGTATTAGGAAAATACCACCCCCACGGCGACCAGTCGGTATATGATGCTCTAGTGCGGTTAGTGCAAGAGTTTTCTAGTCGTTATCCGTTATTGGCGGGTCACGGTAACTTTGGTTCGGTAGATAACGACCCTCCCGCCGCCATGAGGTATACAGAGACCCGGTTAGCTGCTATTGGTAATGAGGGACTGCTTACCCAGGTAGGAGAAGCGACGGTTGATTTTACGAGTAACTTTGACAATTCCCAACAAGAACCCACAGTTCTCCCGGCGCAACTACCGTTTTTAATCCTCAATGGTAGCTCTGGTATCGCAGTAGGTATGGCGACTAATATTCCTCCCCACAATTTAGGGGAGGTAGTCGATGGCTTAATCGCTTTGATTGATCATCCCGACCTTTCCGATCAGAAGTTAATGCAACTCATTCCGGGACCGGACTTTCCCACTGGGGGGGAAATTGTGGCTACAGCAGGGATTACAGAAGCCTACACATCAGGGCGAGGTAGTATTGTCATGCGGGGGGTCGCGAAAATTGAGCAGGTACCAACGGCGGGTCGTAAACGCACTAAAAATGCGATTGTGGTGACGGAATTACCTTTTCAGGTCAACAAAGCCGGATGGATTGAAAAGGTGGCGGTTTTGGTGAATGCGGGTAAATTGGAGGGGATTTCTGATATCCGAGACGAAAGCGATCGCGAAGGGATTAGAGTGGTAATCGAACTGAAACGGGAAGCCACCCCAGAAGTGGTGCTGCATAATCTCTATCAGCACACGGATTTGATGTCGAAATTTGGGGCGATTTTCCTGGCTTTGGTCAACAGTCAACCTCGACAACTGAGCCTTAAACAAATCCTCCAGGAATTTCTAGGGTTTCGTGAACAAACTCTCCTGCGTCGCTATAGATCCGAGTTACAGATAGCGGAACGTCGCGCTTTGATGGTGGGAGGCTTACTCAAGGCTTTAGCAGCTTTGGATGAGGTGATCGAGATTTTGCGAAATGCTCCCGATGGTACTTCGGCTAAAATATCCCTAGAAACTCGTTTAGATCTGACTGGCGAGCAAGCCGATACAATTCTAGCTATGCCCCTCAGACGATTGACGCAGTTGGAAGGGCAAAAGTTGCAGCAGGAAGCGGCGGAGTTGGCGGCGCAAATCGATCGCCTGCGCCTTTTATTATCAGAGCGCGCGGAGTTATTAAAATCCCTCAAAAAGGAATTGCGATCGCTCAAACGTCGATATTCAGACCCACGTCGCACTCGCATTGTTTCTTCAGAACCCCAGGAATCTCCCTCCGTGTCTGTCCCCTCCTCTCAGGAGGTGCATCCCCCCTCAAAACCTACGAAATCCAAGATTTTACGCCCCCAATTACCGGCTGTAGAAGAGACTTTGGTCGAAATGACCCTAAAAGGATATGTGCGACGAGTGACTCCCAGCGCCCTGTCTCGTCCCCAGTCCCGTGAGGATATTACGATTGAGGCGATCGATGATTTTCCCGTAGCTTCTTATCTAACTACCACAGCGGAAACCCTGGTGATTATTAACCGCATGGGTAAGGCTTACCCCTTGAGCGTGGCTGATATCCCCAGTGTGTCTCAGAAGTCCCGTGGTGTACCTTTAATCACCTTATTATCTCCCTCCGCCACCAAAGATGCCAGTAGTCGCCCTCAAGATTTGATTGTAGCTGCATTTGCGGGGGCGGGTTTACAAAGCTCTCCCCTAAGACGGACAACTGATGGCGGAACCTCCCCCAAGAGTGCTTTTTCCCCAGAGACTGATTTAATCATGCTATCAGCAGAGGGGAAGATTAAGCGCTTCTCCGGGACTGATTTCATGGATTTGAGTGCTAGGGGGATTACGGTAATGAAACTCAAAGATAATGATGAGTTGAGTTATGCTAATCTGGCTGCTACAGGCGATCAAGTGGTTTTAGCTACCTCTGGAGGGCGGCTGTTGCGTTTGGATATTAATTCTGAGCAGATCCCGGTCATGGGAAGAACCGCTCAGGGTTCTGTGGCTACCCGACTCCGAAAAAATGAACAGTTGGTGGGCTGTATTACGCTGTCATCAACGGGTGAGTTAAACAACCAGTTTATTCTGTTGGTGTCAGAACAAGGGTATTTTAAACGGATTTCTCTACAAAGTCTCCAACGTTCCCGTCGAGGGGGAATTGGTACTCAAATGTTACAGTTTCACACCCGTGATGATGCTTGTCGGGGGTTGGCGGCGATTAGTCCCGGTGAGGTTGTCTATTGTTTAACCAGTGAAAATCGTATGGTAACTTTAGTTCCTGATGTGGTTCCGGTTTGGGGTAAGGATGGTTATGGCGATCGCATGGTGGAATTGAATTCTGGGGAACGCATTTTGTCGGTGGTTAGCCCCATTTACCGTACAACAATGGAGGGTTAATCACTGAGAGCGATCGCTTTTTCTGTCATATCTCTCCCTGTTGGGTTTCACCCGAGCCACAAAGGGCGATCGCTTTTTCCGTCATATCTCTCCCTGTTGGGTTTCACCCAAGCCACAAAGAGCGATCGCTTTTTCCGTCATATCTCTCCTCTCCCTGTTGGGTTTCACCCGAGCCACAAAGGGCGATCGCTTTTTCCGTCATAA
>NZ_JARPLU010000014.1:0-36832 GCF_032349615.1 Limnospira sp. PMC 1279.21
ATAAACATCAATATCCGGCTATGTCCGGTTTTGTTTAAGTTTTATAGAGCAGCAGTTCTCAAAGCCTTCTCCACTGCTGCGATACAATTGGCATCTTTAACCATCCAAGCGTGTAGTGGCACATCAAGGATAATTTCCTCGCCCAAATTTAGGTGTGAACTGTTCGCCGGAACAATCATCAGATCAAATCTAGTCCAGATTGAGGTAAAATTGAGGCGATCGAGCATTCCTATATTGTTATTCAAATCTAACAGTAGGGGGCTGTTGGCGCGCATTTGCGCCGCCGCTTGGGTTGGATAGAGGTTAGCTGTCATCGTTCCGTTATGGGGGGACGAAATGGTAATTAATCTTTGGACTCGTTCAATTCCCCCTAGCTTCTGTACATAGTAGCGACTGACAATTCCCCCCATACTAAAACCTACCAGGTCAAAGGGTTGATTGGGGGCAAAGTTTTGATCAGCATATTCGACAATTTGCTCTGCTAGGCATTCTATGCCACTTAATCCGTAATTGGGACACAGGTTGAAGCTATGAACCTCCCAGCCTTTTTGTCTCAGATGCCTAGACATCACTTGGAAAATGGCGATCGTGTCGAAAATACCATGAATCAGTAAAACCGGATTAAGGGCTTGATTGTTCTTCATGTGGAAATTATGAGAATTTGTGAATAAGTGTAAACAATTATCTCAATTTTGCCTCTTATTGTCACAAATTACCCTCACTTGATGGGATTTTTGTAAAATTTTGTAAACAATTGTGGACAAACCTTGCAGATAATTTTAATCTGAAATTTAACTTGTTAGGCAATGAGTGTCAATTTTATAAAAACTGAACGGAGTAGGTTTAATGTTAGCCATTGGTAAACTGTTTGGGCGTGGTCAAAAATCTGATTATTTTTTAGAGTTTGATGAGGCTAAGGGAACCACCGCAGAACCGAGTCCAACTGTCGCCCCCAAAGCTGAAGCCCCCAAAGTAGAAGCCCCCAAAGCTGAAGCCCCCAAAGCTGAAGCCCCCAAAGCTGACAAGCCAGAAAAAACGAAGAAATCTGTAGCGAAGAAATCCCCAGAAGCAGCAAAAGCGGATGTACCTGCCACCCCAGCCCCGGCTGCTGTGGCTAAGGTAGCCCCATCGTCTGCGCCCCTAAATGGTGGTATGAACAAAACCCCGGAGGGTATGACATTTGCTACAGACTACTTACTTCCCAAGTCCACAGCGACCCGTCGTCGTCCCGGTCCCAACATGAATATGTTTAGGGATATGGCGCGTCAGATGTCCTCGAAATAATTAGTATCGATCGCAATTGACATTAGCAATAATCGTGTCATAGGACAAAAGCTGGAAATTGATCGAACCTTGGTCTGTCTTAACTGATATCAAGTTTTTGGGAATGTTGAGGGTAACTTGGTGATAACCCCAAACCCTCATCTGCTTGATCACCTCGCCAGCTTTACAACCAATAAACCGTTTAAGTTCTTGGCTACTAGGGACGTAGTTAAGGGAGTTTTGCTGCTTATGTTCAACGGGTGATGGGTTGTTGGGGTATGCACAGGTGGGGCTGTTGATTAGATCGCTTTTTTGTCTTAGGTGAGCAAAATAGGTGAGAGATGCCATGTCTTAATCTCCTGAGAATGAGTTGAGGAAGATTTTTAGCTTATTACCTAGGATGGAGAATTACAGAGATGCAGTCAATGGGGACTCCAGCCAGAATCTGAATTGTCTACTCTCTAGGTCAAGCTGTGAAAGTTCACCCACGAGGCTAAAAACAGGAGGAGGTACACTGTGAAACCCCCTAGCAAATGGTGGAGCAAGAATATCCCCCCTGTTTTGAGGATATCTAGTTACCGAATATCACCCGGTCAGGTGATGTCAAAATAGTCGGGAACTGATACATTAACAACTGAGATGCTACGAATAGGTGAGTTATCCATCAGCCGCAAGCTGGTGGATTTTTTGATCCAGAGTCAATTATCGCCATAAAAGACTTAAACGTAAACCGATTTGGCTCAAATACAGGAAAACTTAGCAAAAATTTAATTATTGGGGGTGATTGAGAATCTTAGCCAGGATACTGAGATCCAATATGTAGCGATCGCTCTCCCAAACCCCGATTGCGATCTAAAATCAAATATGAATAAGTGTTAACGAAAGCGAGTAAGGATTTCATGACGTCTCAAGTTCTGGTGGAAAAGCAAAAGTTAGAAAAACCCCCCCTGGATATTCACTATTTGGGCGATCGCGTTTTGCGACAGCCAGCCAAACGGGTTTCGCGCATTGACGATGAAATTCGGCAACTGGTGCGGGAGATGTTACAAACCATGTATAGTGCCGATGGTATTGGTTTAGCCGCTCCCCAAGTAGGGGTACACAAACAGGTAATCGTGATTGACTGCGAACCTGATAATGCAGCGACTCCCCCCCTAGTGTTGATTAACCCCACCATCAAAAAGTCAAGCCGCGAGTTATCACCTTTCCAGGAAGGATGTTTAAGTATTCCAGGGGTTTATATGGATGTAGTCCGCCCAGAAGAGGTAGAAGTTACCTTTAAGGATGAAAACGGCCGTCCTCGGAGCATATTGGCTACGGAGTTACTTTGTCGAGCCATTCAACATGAAATCGATCACCTACAGGGGGTGTTATTTGTCGATCGCGTTGACAATCAATTAGCCCTGAATGAGGAATTGGCTAAATATAAGTTTTCTCCGAAAGCAGTCAAGCCGGTTAAATAGCACGATTACACTCAACAAGTTAAATAATGTGGGGTCAAAACTGATCATGGTTGGAACGCCAAAAAGTGGTTTATTATTAGCCGGATCGTGTATTACAGCGATCGCCGCCGTTGGTTCAATTTTTGAACTTTCCTCTGGGGAACCGGAATTAGGGGGATTAATCACAGGGGTGATTCTAGCCTTGAGTATACCCCTATCAGTGCTACTATTTTGGGCAGCGGTTCAAGATGCCCGCGCCAATCAGTAGACCAACACGCCCAAAGACCGTAGGGTTAAGGCTCTACGGTCAGTATTTATCAGTTAAATTTTTTTGTATTTTAAAGGCTCACAAAATTGTTCAACCCCAGTTTTTAACACATAAATAACCACGGGAGTGACCAGTAGTGGCGGGCATTGATTTTGGTAAATTAAATGAGCGACTATCGGGGCTATATTGGACTGTAATAAATCCTCTTGATAGCTAGGTTCACAGATAGTAACTCGGTGGCGCTTGGCTAAACCATCAAGCCAATTTTCCGATGTAGTGGGAGATTGACCGACATTAATCGCCATAGAAATCGCGGCATCTTCGATATCACCCTCGCAGTCTTCAATCATATCTAAGGCTTGTAATGCCGAGGAATATTCAGCCAATTGGGAACGAAATTGAGCAATTTCTTGAGAAGTCAGAATGAGATTAGACATAGATTATCAATCAGCTTAAAATTGAATCGGAAACCCGATCATGATCAAACCAAGTCGCCAAAGCGATCGCCAAAGCATCCGCCGCATCATCCGGTTGAGGTATCGCCTGTAAGTTTAACTCCCTGGCTACTGCCTCTTGCACCTGATATTTCTTAGCATTACCATATCCGGTTAATGCCTGTTTAATCTGAGCCGGGGTAAACTCAAATATAGGAAGGTGTCGTTGAGCCAAAACCAACAGCAAAACCCCCCTAGCTTGAGCAACTGCGATCGTATTTCCCATGCGGTAAAAAAACAATTTTTCGACACCGACAAGATCCGGTTGCCATTGTTCGAGTAGGGTATGGAGGTCAGCATAAATAGTTTGTAGGCGATCGCCCAGGGGTTGATTAGCCTCAGTTTGAATCGCCCCAAAGTCCATCACCGAGAACAAAGACCCTCCCCTAGCTTCTTCGCAAGTGTGACATTCAATAATCCCAAACCCCAAAGTTGCTAGACCGGGGTCCAACCCCATAATCCGAACCACCATAACCCGATACGGTAACACAGGCAGCTTTGCCTGTGATGTTGTTAACTAATTTTGATCCGGTTCGGGTAATCCAAACACTTGGCGAAACACCTTCTGGACTTTGTTTCCAGAATCAATAGACTCCAATGGATCTTTCCGTAGTCGGTGGCGCAGACACAAAGTAATCACCCGACCAATATGGTCAACAGTGACCTCTGTAGCCCCTTCAAACGCAGCTAAAGCCTTCGCCGCCCTGTTAGTGACAATATCTCCCCGCAGTCCATCTACATCTAATTCTGAGCAGACCTGAGAGATTTTCACCCGCAGATCATAATCAATATTAATCCCCGATAGTCTCTCTTGGGCTTCTACTATGCGCCGTTGTAGTTCTTCCTGGGATAGTTGATACTCTCCTAAGAACTCCGGCGGGTTTTGGTCAAAGGCTGTCCGCTGTTCCACAATTTTGACTCGCAGACTAGGTTCTTTCACCGTGCGAATTTCCGCGTGCATTCCAAAACGGTCTAATAATTGGGGTCGCAATTCCCCTTCTTCTGGGTTTCCTGAACCCACCAGGACAAAACGCGCCGGGTGGCGGATAGAAATGCCTTCTCTTTCCACCGTATTCCAACCACTGGCGGCGGAGTCTAGTAGGACATCGACTAGGTGATCGTCGAGAAGGTTTACCTCGTCAACGTAGAGGATACCCCTATTGGCTTTGGCTAATAGTCCCGGTTCAAAGGCTTTTACCCCTTCAGCCAACGCTTTTTCAATGTCAATGGTTCCACAAACCCGATCTTCTGTCGCCCCTAGGGGTAGGTCGATCATTTGTACCTTGCGACGGGTCACCGGGATGGCTTCGGATAAACTCATGCGTTCTCGGACCCCATCACTCATCAGTTCAGGATCGCTGGGGTGACTGTTAAAGGGGTCGTCGGCTATGACCTCTATTTCTGGTAGCAGGTCAGCTAGGGCGCGAATGGTGGTCGATTTACCTGTACCTCGATCGCCCATAATCATTACGCCGCCGATCTTGGGGTCAATCACGTTCAGCAGCAGGGCTAATTTCATTTCTTCTTGACCAACGATCGCCGTAAAGGGAAAAACGGCGCGACGGCTGGTTTGGGATATTTTGGCTGTATCAGTTGTGACGGCTGTTGGACTCACAATTGTTTCTCTAGTTTCCGGTATACCGTTTTCTATTGTCTCATATTGGGGCGATCGCATAGCGTGCTAATTCAGACCCCTTGCTGTTTGTCATTGATACCCACCCCCCGCCGCGCCACTGGTCCGACCATTTTTTCAGGAAGTGGGGCGATCGCTTCCCCCATTCTACCATTAACTCAGGCACTTAATCAACCAATAATCTGGCAGTTTCATCGACAAAAAATCAACTATATCTTCCAGAGTTATCCCTACAGCAAACTCGCGATTTTCCCAATCAATAATCGCTTGATATATACACTCAAAACAAATGCGATCGCTCCTATCCATAATCACATATTCCCCATGGTTAACCGCATCAAGTATCTGAATTTCTCGCAGACCAACATCTCCCCTTATCGGCGGTTCCACAGCATCCCGCATTAACCGAAACCGCATTTTTTTATGAGCAAGAGCCAATCGATTAAAATTTTTAATTCTCCCAGTAAACGCACTCCCTGAACCATGCAAAAATGCCAGCACATAAGTTTGTTGACCTGTTTTAATACACAAATGCTCTGGTATTTTTCGCTGTCCAAATGACAGTTGTTCAACCTTCAGCGGATATCGGTTATTAAATGCCGAAACAATCGCCATTAGTTTACCCACATCATCCGTCTCACTGATAACGCGAGGTTTATCATAGTCCTTTTCCCATTGGTTTAACAGGTTCTGCCAATATTCATATAATTGCCAATCGACCAATTTTTCCGATTCCGCATCAGCTTTTATGGCAATTTCCGGCTCTATAGGTCGCCCTTCCGTCGCCTTTTCCTGTCTCTCTTCTTCAGGCAAATCCTCCAAATCTAATTCCAGTTCCTCCGTTTCCGGTAGTTGCTGTTCCGGGGGAGATAGAGTCAGATTATCGAACGTTTTAATCACCTCTTGTACCGCTTGATAAAGTCCTTGTAATTGCTGTTTAAACTGCACCGCCTCCACTGTGATAGCCTTCCGGGGTGCAATAATTGGCGGTAGGGGAACACCCTGCACCTTATGGCGGAAGTAGTCAGAAGCACGTTT
This sequence comes from Limnospira sp. PMC 1279.21, assembly GCF_032349615.1. Classification (NCBI taxonomy): domain Bacteria; kingdom Bacillati; phylum Cyanobacteriota; class Cyanophyceae; order Oscillatoriales; family Sirenicapillariaceae; genus Limnospira; species Limnospira sp. PMC 1279.21. The sequence goes on from NZ_JARPLU010000014.1 coordinate 6,139, forward strand.
GATAACTGCGCGAATTGAGGGTTGATTGACAATTTCTGTGAGTTCCTTTTTCGTAAACAGCACTTCAATATCAACCGTAGCGTGGGGGGAATTAGTTTCAATTTTCAGTTGACAGAGAGTTTTGAGTAATTGATGCAGTTGTGCTTTAGATGGTCTTCCCAATGTCACCACAGACTGAGAAACACGGTCTATCACTGAACCATCAAATTGTTCTTGAAAACGCTCCCAACGGTCAGGAAAGAAATTCAGAATAATTAAGCTATTCGGAACGTGGGTTAAAATTTCCTTCACCGTCGAACCGAAACTTTCTAAGGTTGATTGGTGACGTGCTTCAAATAGGGACTCCAGTTGGTCAAAAATTAAAATCAGCGGTTCATCTAATAGGGACAGTTGACCTAGGGTTTTGATAGCTTCTAGGGCAAATTCTTCCCGGTTAAAATCTTCCCCCCAGGGTTTTAATCCCACCTGGTTTAATTCTTCCGAGAAGTCAGCATCTCCATTCCCAGATAACCAATAGCGCACTAGGTTTTTTCGGTTAACTTCCGTATACCTACAGAACCGTATAATCCCTATTAAGACTTGGGAACTGTAGTCCGTGGAGAGTCCATATTTAGCCCGCCACCACCCTAAAATTTTATTTTCTATCGCATCCCAATTTTTGCGATAGCGGTCTGTTCCCGGTTGTCCTACCCGTTCATATAGCGATAGGTTATCATCCTGTAGTTTAGCGATCATTAGTCTACCTTTTTCGCTATTTACCCAGTCAGTTTGGCTCAGGATATTGACAAAACTTTTCGCAAAAAACTGTTCGAGTTGCGTCAGCTTCTTCTGGGTAATTTCTTCCGAAAATGATTCTAGGATTCTCGTATATGTATGGTAGTTCACCGCCTCAGCATTAGTCGGGTGGCGGATAAAAAATAGGCGGTTTGTCTTCAGGACTTGTTGAGCCAGTCGCATCATTAAATGGGTTTTACCAGAACCCGGTCCTCCCAAAACTATGGCTCCTTGGCTTTGATGGTTGGGGGATTCTTTGATTTCATGAATTACGGCTTTCAGTGTGTCAAATTGATGGCTGTAAATATCAGCATAGTCCGGGTGATATTCAAAGGGTGTATTAACTCGGATACTGCTGAAAGGATTAGGGGTATTCTGGTATAGTTGGGCAATATTTTCAGACATTTTGGGTGATTTTAATGGGTTTAAATAACGATAAAGTTTGTAAGTAAATTGTGCATCATAACTAGCACGGTGAGCATAGCGATCATCAAAGCGATCGCCATTTAATCGCAGGTCTAAGGTTTTACATAAATAACTTAATCCATAGTCGGGAAGGTTTGGTAACTGCTGTTTGGCTAACTTACAGGTACAGATAAATTGATAATTAGGATAGGGAATTGCTACTTGTTCAAAACTGCGCTCTAATATCCTTTGATCATGTTCAGCATGATGGCAGATTATTACTTGATTATGGCACAGATTATCGACTTGTTTAACTATATCTAGCAGTGTGGCAATGTTCAGCCTAAATGTCGGTTCTGGATGGTTTTTGGCAACAAATGCTTGATAGCAAATTGCTCCCTGATTATCCACCAGCGCCACTTCGGTTAAGCTGTTTTTTCCTTCCGTATCTAATACAATAAACGAACTTGTATTTAGGTGGTAGTTATCCCTGATCATGTAAAGTATGGATCATTAGATTTTGGTTTAACCTATTTCTCCCGGTCTCTGATTTTTCGCCAAGGGTTAATTATATGCCTTCACTGGCATTGTCAGCACTCAAAATTTACAATCCTTAATAATTCGGGACGATACCACAGTTTTAAGATTTCCTCAAAAATTCCCCAAGCTGCCGTTATGACAGCAAAAAAGGGAATTGAGGCTCAATGCCCATTTCCCTAGAGTTAGAGTCAAGTCAGGGGCGATCGCCAAAAATCCTCAACACCCGACTATGCTGGTATGTTATTTTTCTAAAGGTGGTCGGTTCCGCGCCGGACCGGTGTTTAATTCAAAATCTCTACAATTAATTGCTTCTTCTGATAAGGCTTTACAGGGATGAACGGTACATTTTAAGCGATAGTCTCCCGTAAAAAAAGCGCAGCGACTACAGGGAATATCATGGAGTTTTTTTACATTTTTTAATCCATCTTTTATCGCGACAATACACGAGCAAATAAATCCCATCAATGTCATGAATATAAACAATGGAAATATGGGATTAATGGGCAAATAGTTAATTGGTGTTAATGCGGGTTCAGTCATGATTATCTCCTGGGTAAAATTGAGGTGAATTTTGTCAGCACAATCTTTGCTGTAACTGTAATCAGTTCAGGCATTCTAAGGAAAATTAGTCGATTATGTTATTCAGTCATAAATAAGAGAATCGGCGGGGCAGATAACATCTGAAGATTTCAGGAGATTATCCCAAAAATTAACAATAGTCTCACCGACTTTTTGGGGGTCAAAATAATGGCAAAAATAGCGACCATTTGGACATTGCCAAAGGCGATCGCATGGTTTAAAAACCCTTGACCACCCCTGCCATAAATTCTGGTCAATAACCACATCATGTTCGCCTCCACATACCAGCAAAGGAACCGGGACACCACCAGGAGAAAAACTGACCCGTTTATATAAAGTATGGGGAGACAGGGAACTAATCATATCCTCTTTCAAAATACCAATCAATTTTTTAGTAATGGGAGGACATTGAAAACCAAAGAGGTTATAAACTGTTTGAGTTAACAGTTTTTGTTGACTACAATTGAGAAGTTGTCGTTGTACATAATAATGAGCCTGCCAATCAACAGACGGATAAAACCCCACAGAAATTAAAGTAAGCGATCGCACCATTTCTGGATGTTGACGAGCATATAATAACCCCAACAATCCACTCATACCATGTCCAATTAAATGCACAGGATAATCACAATTTTTGAGATAGTTATGGAGCCAAATTAATGGCGTATTAAATGACAGCGGTTCATCCAGACTCAGATAATACTTATATTGGCTAAGATAAGCAGATTGAGACAAAAAATTTAAGCAGGGTTGGTTAAACTCTTGGAAAGCAGGACTGACATTTAACCACACTGCATCATGTAAGACAGCCATGAATTTCTCCTAATGATATTTCCGGGCAATTGTATCGATTAATGAGGGCAGGTCGGGGAGTGCTTTTCCGAATAACTAGCCTCAAATAAGAGTCGGTCAAGAGTTTCTGAAGCTGGCAAAGTCAGGCGACAATTTTGGCATTGCCAATATAAGCCATGATGGCTACAATGTAGCAGTAATTCTCCCGAACAACAAGGACAATTCATTTAACCTATTTCCATTGGCGAAAGGATATGATACCAGGGGGGAAATCATCTCTAATCGAGTAGTGGATGAGTCAATAGATATCCAGAGATGAAATTGACCCACCCACCCGTCTAGGGGGACTTGCTCAGACTTAAACTTCGATAGAGTTTAAAGCTCGTTCAACCCGACGAAAATCAAATCCCAAGGCTCTCAGAGCGTGCCAAAGATGTCCTTGGAGGAAGAAGAATGCTAAGAAGAAATGAGCATTAGCTAACCAACAGCGGGGGGTATGAGCGCCCATTGGTAGGACTGTTGTATCTGCAAAGTAAGGCGCAATTCCGAGTTTAATATCCAGAGGCGGACCGTAGAACTCCACAGGATAAGCCAAAGTATTGACCGCGCAGAAATAAGCCGCCACAAAACCCGCTAAAGCAATGCCACCCAAGGAATAAGACAGGATAGCTTCTCCTGAAAAAATCAGGACTTTTTTCGCCCATTTGAGGGGGGGAACTAAGATATGCCAAACACCGCCAGCGATGAGCATCACCCCTACATAAATATGACCCCCAACCAAATCTTCAAGATTATCGATAGTGGCAAAATGGGTTTGATAGCCATAGATAGTTGCGGGGTTAAGGGTAGGTTCTGTTACCAGACGGACGGTTTGAGTGGCTGCATCATACAGTCCGCCAAAATACATAGCTTTGGCGACTAGCAATAAGGCTCCCATACCTAAAAACAGTAAGTGATGCCCTAAAATTAAGCCCAACTGTTTTGGGTCTTCCCAATCAAAATGAAATTTCTGGGCTTGACCCTGGGCGGTTTTTAAATCTTCGGGTGCTTTGAAGGTGTGAAATAGGGCTCCCGCACCTAATACCGCTGAGGAGATTAAATGAACGGCTCCCACCACAAAGAAAGGGTAAGTATCTACCACTTGTCCACCATCCCCGACACCTAATCCCAGGGTGGCTAGGTGAGGTAGCAGAATTAGCCCTTGTTCTCCCATGGGTAGGGTGGGGTCGAACCAGGAAACCTCAAACAGGGTAAAGGCTCCAGCCCAAAATGCAATTAAGGCTGATTGAGCAACGTGGGCGGCAATAAATAGCCCAGACAGGTTAGCAAAGCGCGCATTACCCGCCCACCAGTCATATTTTACGGTTGGATTTTCGTAAGTCTGCATAGTGCTACAACGTTATACATCTTCCCAGCTTATTGCATAAGTATCTCAATAAGCTGTTAAGCCTTATTGTAAATAACTTTCAATAAAATGCAAGTTAAGTTTTGTTACGAATAGCTATAAGCCATATATATCAGGACTTTTAGCCAAATAACCTTAGATATTGGCTTAAATTTATTATCAATAATCAATAATAGAGTGCATAACTAAAAGTATTAATTATCAATTAAGGTGGCCAGAGACAAAAAAAGACCCCGATAGTATCGGAGTCCCTGGTTTTTGATTAAGGGGGGCCAACCCAAAGGCAGCCCGAAACCTTAACCGATATCCTAACTTAAATCTTAGTAGTCGAAGTCGCCACCCATGCCAGCGCCTGCGGGAGCCGCGTTGTCTTTGGGTTCTGGCTTGTCAGCGACGATACACTCGGTAGTTAACACCATGCCAGCGATAGAAGCGGCATTTTGGAGAGCAGAACGAGTCACTTTAGCGGGGTCAACAATACCAGCCTCGAACATATTGACATATTCGCCATTAGCTGCATTGTAGCCCACATCAAAGGATTTTTCTTTCACCCGTTCAGCAACCACAGCGCCATTTTCGCCGGCATTTTCAGCGATCCGTTTCAGGGGAGACAACAGAGCGCGAGCCACAATCATAGCACCAGTGAGAGCCTCACCAGTCAATTGATTGCTACTTGCCCACTCTTCCACCTGGGGAGCCAAGTGAGCGAGAGTTGTACCACCGCCGGGAACAATTCCTTCCTCAACAGCAGCTTTGGTGGCGTTGATGGCATCTTCCAGGCGCAGTTTGCGATCCTTCATTTCGGTTTCAGTAGCAGCACCAACTTTGATAACTGCTACGCCACCAGCCAATTTAGCCAGACGCTCTTGTAGTTTCTCTTTGTCATAGGAAGACTCGGTTTCTTCCATTTGACGGCGTAGCTGCTCACAACGAGCTTTAACACCAGCTTCGTTACCTTCAGCGACAATGGTGGTGTTGTCTTTGGTGATGGTGATGCGGCGAGCTTTACCAAGCATATCAATCTTGGTGCTTTCCAGTTTCAGACCAGCATCCTCAGTGATGACTTGACCACCGGTGAGAACTGCAATATCTTCTAACATGGCTTTGCGGCGATCGCCAAAACCAGGAGCCTTAACAGCAGCCACATTCAGCACACCCCGCAGGCGGTTAACCACCAGGGTAGCCAGAGCTTCTTTTTCGATATCCTCAGCAATAATTAACAGAGGACGACTAGCGCGCGCTACTTGTTCGAGAACCGGAACTAAATCCTGAACCAAGGTAATTTTCTTATCGGTGAGCAGGATATAAGGCTCATCGAGGATAGCTTCCATGCGCTCGGTATCGGTAGCGAAGTAAGGGGAGATATAGCCCTTATCAAAGCGCATACCTTCGGTGATTTCCAGTTCGGTAGTCATGGACTTACCTTCTTCGAGGGAAATCACACCCTCTTTACCCACTTTGTCCATGGCTTCAGCGATCATCTGACCAACTTCTTCGTCGTTACCAGCAGAGATGGTACCAACTTGAGCGATCGCTTTAGAATCTTCCACAGGGCGAGCGTGTTCAGCAATTCTGTCTACCAAGAAAGCTGTCGCCTTATCAATTCCCCGTTTCAGTTCAATGGGGTTAGCTCCGGCTGCTACGTTCCGCAGTCCTTCTTTAACCATGGCATGAGCTAGAACCGTTGCAGTGGTGGTTCCATCTCCCGCCGCATCATTGGTTTTAGAAGCCGCTTGACGAATCAGGGCTACACCAGTATTCTCAATGTTATCTTCGAGTTCGATTTCTTTGGCGATCGTCACCCCGTCGTTAACGATTTGGGGTGCGCCAAATTTCTTTTCTAGGACTACGTTACGGCCTTTGGGTCCGAGAGTAACGGCTACGGACTCAGCCAAGATGTCCATACCACGTTCGAGGGCGCGACGAGCATTTTCGTTGTATATAATACGTTTTGCCATAGGTTCCTATTTCAGTTGCTATTCGGATACTACAAAGGACTGTCAATCAGTTTTGACACGCTAGCGACCCACAGAAGAGTCAAAATGTGGGATAATGATTAGTTATCGGTTTAGTTGACGATCGCCAGGATGTCTTTTTCAGCCAACAGGACGTATTCATCGCCGCCGAGTTTGATATCAGTTCCGGCGTATTTGGAATACAGAACTTTGTCGCCGACTTTGACTTCCATTTCGCAGCGGGAGCCATCATCATTGCGTCGTCCCGGTCCAGCGGCTACGATTTCGCCAACCTGGGGTTTTTCTTTAGCGGTGTCCGGCAGCAGAATTCCGCCTGCAGTTTTTTCTTCTGAAGCACTGACCTTAACGAACACACGCTCGCCAAGGGGTTTAACCGTAGAAACACTAAGAGAGACAGCAGCCATTCAATTACCTCCTATTTTCAAACACTGTGCTGAGAGTTAACAGCATTTAGACCCCACTTAGGGAAACTGTCTCAAGTTTGCCCATCTCGGTCGGATGTCCATCTGATGTTTTTAGCACTCTCAACCTCTGAGTGCTAATTTACCTAATCGAGTAAGGCGATCGCAACAGCATCAACTGTACGGGTTTCCGAACCGATCCGGTAGTGAAAAGTGAAAATAGCCAAAAACTTATGGGTGAGTGTGAACTTGCCAATGTTTCCCGTGTCTTCGGTATAATGGATGATTGGGTCTCAGGTATCATTATCCAAGCATATTATCCGTAACTTTATGATTGAACATCCCCAAAACCCAGAACCGGAAACTAACAACCCCGAGTATTGCGAGGGAGGGTCTCTAGCAGTCACGGTTAAGAACCTAGGTTTATCGCAAATTCAACGTCACATATTCCTATGCGCTGACCAAACCAACCCGAAATGCTGCTCGAAGCCAGCCAGTATCGAATCTTGGAATTATCTCAAAAATCGGCTCAAAGAACTAAACCTAGACCGTCCCACAGCGGACCATCCCGGTTGTATATTTAGAACCAAAGCCAATTGTTTGCGGGTGTGTTGTCAAGGGCCAATTTTAGTAGTATATCCAGATGGTGTTTGGTACAGATCCGCCACTCCCGAAGTGATTGAACGAATTATTCAAGAACACCTAATCGGGTCTAGGGTGGTGGAGGAGTACGCCTTTCTCACCCACCCATTAAGTTTATCGGAATTAGAATCATCAACTTGATCATGATTATCGGGTCAGGAATCCCATTCTAACTATAGTGGTTGAATTGTCGGATTTTATAGGTAAAAACACCTAAAAAGTTTGACTGAATTGTTAACAGTACCCCAACTAGATCAGATCTCCAACGGAACAGTCAGATGAACGAAAATACTGTCGCACCGGAACCAAGGCGACTTATGCTAGTAGACGATGATCCTAACCTCGTGATTTTGATCAGCGATTATCTGGAATTGCGAGGATATCAAGTCACCATTGCCGAAAATGGTCAAAAAGCCCTCGAAAAACTGGAAGAGGAAGTGCCAGAATTAATAATTTGTGACATTATGATGCCGGAGATGGATGGCTATACCCTAGTCAAGCTAATCCGGGAAAATGCCCAATTTGGTTGGATTTCGGTAATTTTCCTATCTGCGAAAGGACAAAGCGAAGACCGGGTTAAAGGCCTCAATACCGGGGCTGATGTGTATATGGTCAAGCCTTTTGATCCAGAAGAACTAATGGCTCAGGTAGAGTCATCTCTGCGACAAACTGAACGCCTGACCCGATATCGTAAATCCGTAATCGAAGCCTCGCAAAAAATTAGAGTTCGCGAGGGGGTGGAGTTGACCCCAACTGAGTTAAAGGTGGTTGAGTTGGTAGCCAAGGGAAAGGGAAACCGGGAAATCTCCAAAATTATGGAAGTCAGCCAGCGGACTATTGAAAGCCATATCAGTAATATGTTAGGTAAAACTGGACTTCATAACCGCACCGAACTAGCTCGCTGGGCTTTGGAGAGTCAAGAAATGTAGGGGTTTTCTGCTTAGTAGGGCGATCGCCCGCGCCAGGAAAGCACACAACACTGTATACTATTATGAGGGTCATAATCGGACTTCTATATTTTAAATTGAGACCAGAAAACACTACTATTAGTCAGTTTCAGCCAAAGCGCCGCCCATGCTACGAATGTACCAGTTAGGTATTTCGTCAGTTAGTGGCGTTTGTGGTGTCCAGTCATCAGTCCAGTATGGCATTATTACCTACCACAGAAATCACTCGGTCGCACTGGCTATATCTTAGACCTTGATGGCTCGCTGACTAACTTTAGCAGTAAGATACTACTGTGGCTCGCTGTTGGTCTGGCTTTAACTAAACTCCTGAAGATCATAACCGCCATTGAAAGGAGGGTAAGATCGGCTAGTAGTGATTTCAATTGCAGCTAATATAATCAAAGGTGAAACTCAGGTGAAACTATCGTGAAATTAGGATATTGAACAGCCAATATGATATTTTTATATGGTTCTGACAACTCGAAAATTAGGGTTTTGTTAGCCTATTGGAGGATAGTAAAACCTAGGCATAGGTTGGATTATAGGCTCTGATATGACATATCAATTTTGTCATAAATTCGGGTTAAACTTAGTGAGTATTCACGTGCTAAGATAAAGTATCTAGTTTAAATTCTTTACTACAAATATTAGGTCTTTAGTTTGTATGCCTAACTTGAGAAACCGTCTATCTATTTTTGTGGACGGTAACAATATGTTCTACGCTCAACAAAAAAACGGCTGGTTTTTTGATCCCCGAAGGGTTTTGGACTATTTTAAACATGAACAAGCCGATCTGATTTTTATTAATGCTTTCTGGTACACGGGACTCAAAGACCCTCAAGACCAAAGGGGGTTTCGGGATGCCTTGATTAGCCTAGGATATACAGTCCGCACCAAAATCTTAAAAGAATACTATGATGATAGTTCAGGTAGGTATTCTCAAAAGGCAAATCTGGACATTGAAATTGTGGTCGATATGTTTAATACGGTAGATCAATACGATCGCGTAGTGTTGTTTAGCGGAGATGGTGATTTTGAGCGAGCTATTGAGTTGCTACGTTCTAAAAATACTCATATCACCGTAGTTTCCACAGAAGGAATGATTGCGAGGGAACTACGCAACGCTACCGATCGCTATATAGATCTTAACGACATCCGAGACCAGATTGAGAAAATCGACTATTAAGTTAAACTGTTGACTATGGGAGGATTTACACCAATGACCATTCAACCTCACCCAGATCGGGTAATTATTTTTGATACTACCCTACGGGACGGAGAACAATGCCCAGGAGCCACCTTAAACGTTGATGAAAAGCTAGTAATCGCTCGACAACTAGCGCGTTTAGGGGTAGATGTTATTGAAGCCGGGTTTGCGATCGCCAGTAGCGGAGACTTTGAAGCTGTACAACGCATTGCGGAAACCGTAGGAACCGAAAACGGTCCGATTATATGTAGTCTCGCTCGGTCTGTCAAAGCTGATATTGAAGCGGCGGCTAAGGCTCTGAAACCGGCGGCTCATCCCCGCATTCATACTTTTATTGCTACCTCTGATATTCACCTGAAATACAAACTCAAAAAAACTCGCCAGGAAGTCCTAGACATCACCAGCGAGATGGTAGCCTATGCTAAATCGTTATGTCAGGATATCGAATTTTCTCCAGAGGACGCTGGACGGTCTGACCCCGAATTTCTCTATCAAGTTTTAGAAAGAGCGATCGCGGCTGGTGCGACAACAGTTAATATTCCCGATACCGTTGGCTACACCACCCCCTCAGAATTTGGAGGTTTAATTCGCGGAATTAAGGAAAACGTCCCCAATATTGATCAAGCCATCATTTCCGTCCACGGTCACAACGACCTAGGGTTGGCGGTGGCCAACTTCCTAGAAGCCGTTAAAAATGGCGCACGACAACTCGAATGCACCATTAATGGTATCGGAGAACGCGCCGGAAATGCAGCCCTAGAAGAGCTAGTTATGGCCCTCCATGTGCGCCGACAATTCTTTAACCCCTTCTTTGGTCGTCCGGCTGACTCAGAAGCTCCCATCACCAATATTAATACCCGTGAGATTTACAAAACTTCCCGTTTGGTATCTAACCTAACGGGGATGTTAGTACAACCTAATAAGGCCATTGTCGGTGCTAATGCCTTCGCTCACGAGTCGGGAATTCACCAAGATGGGGTTCTCAAAAATAAGCTAACCTATGAAATCATGGATGCTCAATCCATTGGATTGAATGATAACCTGATTGTCTTAGGTAAACATTCCGGCCGCCATGCCTTCCAAAATCGTCTACAGGAGTTGGGTTTTGACCTGTCTGATGATGAGATTAATAAGGCTTTTGTCCGATTTAAAGATGTGGCTGACAAGAAAAAAGAAGTCACTAACTGGGATATTGAAGCGATCGTTAATGATGAAATTCAACAAACCCCGGAATTGTTCCGCCTGGAGTTAGTACAGGTATCCTGTGGAAATAATGCTCGTCCGACTGCGACTGTTACCCTCAGAACTCCTCAAGGCCAAGAGTTGACTGACGCGGCTACGGGAACTGGTCCGGTGGATGCGGTTTATAAAGCTATTAACCGCGTGGTTAATGTTCCTAATGAGTTGATTGAGTTTTCTGTACAGTCAGTAACTGCGGGAATTGATGCGATCGGAGAGGTTACTATTCGCTTACGCTATCAAGGACGAGTCTTTTCTGGTCATGCTGCTAATACGGATATTATCGTAGCTTCTGCTCAGGCCTACATTAATGCTCTCAACCGCCTACAATCTTCCCTAGAACCCAACGCTAATCAGGTGGGCGATCGCCAATCTGTTGTTAGTGTTTAAAGGGCTAGTTTCCATGGGAGAGGGCTGGGGACAAATCCCCAGCCTCCCTTTTTGTCTGAAATACATTTCGGCAGTCCGTAAGTAAATGTTAAGCTAGTCAAAGTTCATTTATTGAAGTTGATATCGAAGAATCTAATATGTTATCTCAACCCATATTTGACGATCGCTCTCTCAGTCAGTCCTTTTATCAAACTCTGATTCAACGCTTCCCTAACTCTCTACACCAGTCAATTCAGGATATTTTAACCGAATGTCGCTTAGGTATGGCTCCGAGTCCAACGGGAGTCAAAACCTTTTTTATTATTGCTCCCTCTGTGTTAATTGGCGATCGACTTCTCCATCAAATTGATACTATTATCGACCGTGTGGCTGACCTCATGGGAGGTGTCGGACAAGTTGCTATTTGCATTCATCCCCCACAAGATATTAGCGATCAACCTACCACAGAAGTTAACTGCGATCGCTCTCCCCACACTCACCCACAATACATGATGTGTAAAATTTTCCCCGTCTTTATTAATAGTTAATAGGGAGGTCATGTAGGGGCGGGTTCCACCGTTAACTGCATCTGGGGGTGAGAGTATTAATCAACCCGCCCTTAACCCAGGGTTTCAGTATTAACTACATCTGGGGGTGAGAGTATTAATCAACCCGCCCTCCGGCTATAGCCAAATCATCAATTTTGGCATTAAGAAAAGGAACCATCATAGCATCAGCTTATCAGGTTGTGGTTAAATCTGTCAACTGGCTGCTGAAAAATTCTCGAAAATTCCCCGATTTAGATAAGTGATACAAATATTGTTCCCCGAATAATTTTGATATTCAAAAAATTGTTAATAATTGTTGCAAAATTTATGACAAATTATTCTCAATACTTGACGAGAGAATGGGGGTTCTGGTAGTTTTAGGGGAATAATAATCCAGGGGTTATTATGCAAAATTCGCAAAATATCGGCTAGAACCATGATTATCTCGTGATTTTGGGTAAGTTTTTGGGGTAAATTGGAGTTAGCCGATGCACGGGTTTTGGGGTAAATTAACCCTAGCCCCGCAGCCTGGTATTGACAAAATCAACTTTTTGTGTATAGAGGTTTTGGCAAGGATAGGGGCTATGATGGTGTTATAGGTCAGGCCGACCCAAAGTAGGACTATCAGGGGACTCAATTAACTCTCGTACTCGATAAATAGGGCGATCCTGAGACTCATGATAGGTCCGCATAAGTAACTCAGCCAATAGTCCAAAACACAATAATTGAATACCAGTTAATGTGAGCAAAACAGCCAACATTAATAGAGGTCTGTGTCCGATACTAGCGCCCAATACTAAGCGAAGGAAACTGAGATACCCTCCGGCGGTGATACCAAATAGTAAAAGCACAAAACCCAGCAGCCCAAAAACGTGCATAGGTCGGGTGAGAAAGGTTTTGATGAAAGCAATGGTAAATAAATCCATTAATACGCGAAAGGTGCGACCTAAACCGTACTTACTGCGACCATAGCGGCGAGGATGATGTCGCACAGGTAATTCAGTGACTCGCGCGCCTTCGATAAAAGCCAAAACGGGTAAAAAGCGGTGTAATTCTCCATAGAGTTTCAGATCATGGACGACTTCGGAACGATAGGCTTTGAGAGAACAGCCATAATCATGAAGTTGGACTCCGGTAATTTTACCGATTAACCAGTTGGCAATTTTGGAGGGAAGTAGGCGAGTTAAGAAGTCATCTTGACGATGTTTGCGCCAGCCACTTACTACGTCGTAACCCTTAGATAATTCTGTTAATAAATGGGGGATATCAGCGGGATCATTTTGTAGGTCTCCGTCTAGGGTGACAATGACTTGACCTTTGGCGTGGTTAAAACCGGCAGACATAGCGGGAGTTTGACCGTAGTTGCGACGGAGGATAATTACCCGTAGGTGAGGATTGGTTAAAACCTGTTGTTTGAGTAATTCGGCGGAACCGTCTGTAGAACCATCATCGATGCAAATTAATTCATAGGCGATCGCCGCATCGGTGAAACTCTGGTGAATAGAACTGATGATAGTCGGTAAACTTTCCAATTCGTTATAAACAGGTACGACTACGGAAACGGTGAAGCTGGTGTGCTGGTCTGACCTATCATCAACCCTGACGCTGCCAGATTTTCCTGGTAAAATATCCATTGGGTATATATGAGCGTTTAGCAATTCCTAGAAATCCTACAACATTCGGGGTATAGTTGACAGGGGAGTAAACCAATTGGTGCGGGTTCGTGGTTCGGTTGATGGCTAGTCAAACACCCTGGACTGATGTTCATGCTAAGGTACATATATCTCTGAGAAGCAGAAATCTTTTACCGTCTGGAGAGGACCTGTTGGTGGCTGTGTCTGGGGGTCAAGATTCGATGTGTTTAATCAGACTATTATTAGACTTGCAAGGGAAATGGAATTGGCGAATTGCGATCGCTCATTGTGATCATCAGTGGCGGCGCGACTCGGTAGCTAATGCTGATTATATAGAACAGTTGGGGAAAATTTGGCAAGTCCCCTGTTACCGATTAACAGCCCCACAGATCCCAAAAACAGAAGCGGCGGCGCGGGAGTGGCGTTATCAAGTGTTGGGGGAAATTGCCCAAACTGATAATTATGGTTATGTAGTAACAGGTCATACGAAAAGCGATCGGGCGGAGACGTTATTATATAATCTAATTCGTGGTAGTGGTGCCGATGGATTAAGTTCTTTGGTGTGGAGTCGTCCTATATTCGGGAGGGAGACAGAAACAAAGCCAATATTAGTGCGTCCTTTACTAGAGATAACTCGTAAGGAAACGGGAGAATTTTGTCAACAGCGAGATTTGCCAATTTGGGAAGATAGCACTAATACAGATGTAAGTTATGCTAGAAACCGTATTCGACATCAACTGATACCAGAGTTGGAAAATAAGTTTAACCCCAAGGTTGAACAAGCCCTAGCCCAAACGGCGGAATTATTGCGGGCTGATGTAGAATATTTGGAACAACAAGCGGATGAATTATATAGGGTGGCTATAGCATCTGCACCGTGTAATAATGGCTATAGAGTAAATCGCCACCAATTAAAATCAGCCCCCTTAGCCCTGCAACGTCGGGTGATGAGAAGGCTTTTAGAGGAGGTACTGAGAAAAGGGACTAACTTTGAACAAATTGAAAAGCTGACCCGCTTAATTTCTGCCCCAAACCGATCGCAAAGTGATCCTTTTCCTGGTGGTGCGATCGCTCAAGTTGAGGGAGAATGGATCTGGTTAAAATTTCCGCCCCAAGTGGGTGATGAAGCTAATTAATCATTCACAACAGGAATTTTTCACGATGTATATACCTATTTGGCCGGGTAATGCTAAGACTAATGGTGCTACCTGGGACGGTAAAGGGACTAACTTTGCATTATTCAGTGAAAATGCCACAGCAGTTGAACTGTGCTTATTTGATAGTAAAGACCAAGAGACTCGCATTCCCCTAACCGAAGTAGAAAACTTTGTCTGGCATGGTTATGTACCGGGAATAGCCCCCGGTCAACGATATGGTTTCCGGGTGCATGGTCCTTTTGCACCGAATGAAGGGCATCGTTTTAATCCTCATAAACTGCTGATTGATCCCTATGCCAAAGCCTTGGATGGTGAAATTGGTTATGGTGAGGAGATTTTTGGCTATCGATGGGAAGATCCCGAATTAGATTTAGGCTATTCGGAATTGGATGATGCTCATTTAGTGCCGAAAGCAGTGGTTGTAGATGAGTCCTTCGACTGGGAAGATGATCAGCCCCTGGATATTCCCCAACATGAGACAATTATTTATGAAATGCACGTGCGGGGATTTACCAAACTACACCCGGATATCCCGGAAGAGTTACGGGGAACTTATGCGGGTTTGGGACATCCGGCGGCGATCGCCTATTTACAATCCCTAGGAATTACAGCAGTCGAATTGATGCCTGTTCATCATTTCCTATCTCAACCGGGACACTTGGTAGATAAGGGGTTAAGAAATTATTGGGGTTATGACTCAATTGGCTATTTTGCGCCACAGTATAACTATAGTGCTGACCCCACCCCTGGCAACCAAGTCCGGGAATTTAAGGAAATGGTAAAAGCCCTCCATGCTGGGGGTATCGAGGTCATCTTAGATGTTGTCTATAACCACACCGGAGAAGGCAACCATTGCGGTCCTACTCTATCCCTGCGGGGGATTGATAATGCTAGTTATTATCGGTTAGTGGAAGACGATCGCCGCTATTATATGGACTTTACTGGCTGCGGTAATTCCCTCAATGTTAGCCACCCCCAAGTTCTGAAACTGATTATGGATAGCCTCCGCTATTGGGTTTTGGAAATGCACGTTGATGGCTTCCGCTTTGACTTGGCCTCCGCTTTGGCGCGAGAACTCTATGAGGTCAATAGTCTCGCCGCCTTTTTTGATATTATCCACCAAGATCCGGTGCTTTCTAATGTGAAGTTGATCGCCGAACCTTGGGACGTGGGAGAAGGTGGCTATCAGGTGGGTAAATTCCCCCTGTTATGGTCTGAATGGAATGGCAAATATAGGGATACAGTCAGGGACTTCTGGCGCGGTGAGGATAGTTCTTTGGCGGAATTTGCTTATCGGTTAACTGGGAGTTCTGACCTGTACGAGGATAATGGACGACAACCCCACGCTAGTATTAATTTTGTTACCGCCCATGATGGATTTACTCTCAATGACTTGGTGAGTTACAACGAAAAACACAACGAAGAGAATGGGGAGGATAACAACGACGGGGAAAGCCATAACCGATCTTGGAATTGTGGGGAAGAAGGCGAAACAGATGATCCTGATATTTTGGAGTTGCGAAACCGCCAACGCCGTAATTTCTTGGTGACATTAATGTTATCCCAAGGAGTGCCCATGATGGTGAGTGGTGATGAGTTGGGACGCACTCAAAAAGGGAATAATAATGCCTACTGTCAAGATAATGAGATTTCTTGGCTAGATTGGGATCTACCTAAGTCTAATGCGACTCTTTTGGATTTTACCCGCCAGTTGATTTATTTCCGTCGCCAACATCCTATTTTCCGCCGCCGTAAGTGGTTTCAAGGACAAGCTATTCACGGATCTGGGGTTAATGATCTGGGCTGGTTTAATCCAGACGGCGGCGAAATGACTGAGGAACAATGGAATGCTGGATATGCTAAGGCGATCGCTGTTTTTCTTAATGGTGAGGAAATTCCCGCCCGTGGTCCCCAGGGTGAACGGGTGATGGATGATAGCTTTATACTATTATTTAATGCTCACTATGAGGAAATCGAATTTTTGTTACCAGAAGGTTTACAGGCTCGACATTGGCAAGTTATTATTGATACCAAAGAATCTTTATTGCTGCCAGAAGGACCCTATTACTCTGGTAATCAACCTATCCTAACTGAAGCGCGATCGGTGATCGTTATGCAAATGCGTTAGGAGTTGATGGAAAATTCGGGAGGGACAATTGATGATTGATGATTGTCAATTGTCTTTTCCTTGTCTATTAGTCTGTTCCCGATTTACTAAACTACTCCTAATGGCGATCGCTCAAATTTTTAAACAGTTTGGGGCTTGGTTTCCCAGCGCACATCAAAAAATTAAAGCGCAGGCTGACGAGTTGGGGGACAAATTGAAGGGAATAGAACTTGACCCAATTCCACCTACCAATTTATTACGCCTCAA
Organism: Limnospira sp. PMC 1279.21; assembly: GCF_032349615.1. Classification (NCBI taxonomy): domain Bacteria; kingdom Bacillati; phylum Cyanobacteriota; class Cyanophyceae; order Oscillatoriales; family Sirenicapillariaceae; genus Limnospira; species Limnospira sp. PMC 1279.21. The sequence continues at coordinate 23,128 of NZ_JARPLU010000014.1, forward strand.
ACAAGCTGTGGCTGAGTTGAAGACACCATTACCTCACCAGGAGTTATTGCGCGCACAATTGTCAAAAGCGATTAATTCCTGGTCGGAGGGGGCAGAATGTGATAATGCTATGGTGGTTTTGGCGAGTCCAGTAGAAGCTATATCGACCGTGTTTTGGGATACTTTGAGTTCCTCAGAACCGATTGAGGGTTTGACTCGCCAATGGCTGCCTTGGTCAGAGCGAGCTAAGAATTATACTATTATATCACAACTAGAAGAGAGTATTTTGCAGCCAAGTCAGGGTGAGCGATCGCTGGTGGTAATTCCTGATTTGAGTTGGTGTTTTTTGCGTTGTGTGGATGGTTTGCAGGGAATTGAAAGGCTAGGAGATGCGATTTTTAGCGATCGCTCAAGGTTTTGGCTGATTGGTTGTAACCATTGGACTTGGCTATATTTAGATCGAGTTTGTCAACTGGGAAATTTGGTCGGTGTGAAAACATCAATTCCGCCTCTCAGTGCGATCGAACTCAAGGAATGGTTAACTCCCGTATGGGAAACGGTAGATATACAATGGCGTGAAAAATCCGAGGGTGAGGAAGAAGAACCCCAGGAAAACTGGTGTTGTAGTGAGGAAAAACGATATTTTGAGCAGCTAGAAGATGTGTCTGAGGGTAATCGTGCGATCGCTGCTGAGGCTTGGCTAAATTCTTTGGGTATTTCCCCGCCGCCAGAAGAGGAAGAGGAGGAAGAAGGGGAAAACCAGACGCGAGAAAATCCTGATCAACCTTGGTTGGTCGATCGCCCTAGCATACCAGAATTGCCCAGTTTGACTAAAAGCGATCGCTTTTTGCTGTTTTCCTTAATATTACATGGTTCCATCTCTTTGCCTAACTTGTGTCTGACTTTAGGGGAGGGAGAGAGTGCAACTCAAACTCAGGTTCAGAAACTCATCCGTGATGGCTTAATTATCCGCCGTCCGGGAAACAGTGGCGCTGCGCCACGGTTTGCGATCAATGGTATTTACTACCCTCGTCTCAAGCGAGATCTCGATAACAATAAATTTCTGGTGGGTGGGGAGTAGAAATGTTAATCGACATTTGGCTATATCAGTTATTGGCCGAAACTAACGGCGAAGCCGCCACTAACCCTAATCAAATTTTGGCCGATATCACCTTTGGGAAAATTATCTGGGGGGTCGTGATTGTTCTGCTGACCTATGGCGGTATTATACTTACCGAAAAGTCTCTTTACTGGCTTTCCGAACAGGTCCCGCTGCGGTTTCGTTTGGCGTTTAAACAGTCTGTACCCTTCTGGCGAGCCTTTATTTTTGGGTTAGCGGGGGTGATCTTGATTAATTTGTTTCTGGACTTATCCTCCACTAATCTGTTGGCGATAACTGGGACTGCTGCTGTGGCGGTAGGTTTTGCCTTTAAAGATTATGCCAGTTCTGTGATCTCTGGGATGATTGCTTTATTTGAAAGACCTTATCAAGTCGGCGATCGCGTCACTATTGATGGTCAGTATGGGGAAATCATCAGCTATGGACTGCGTGCGATCCAACTGCAAACCCCTGATGATGATATTGTCACCATTCCCCATAATAAAATGTGGACAGAGCCGATCATCAATGCTAATAAGGGTGAAGTAGAAGCACAGACCGCCGTTGATTTTTATTTTGCCCATGATGCCGATATCGATCGCATTATCCTTATACTATATAGAGTGGCTCAGACCAGCAAATATACACAACTTAACCTCCCCATTCTGGTTGTGGTAAATGAGAAGCCTTGGGGAACTTTGGTCAAGCTGAGATGCTATCCCATGGATGTTAGGGATGAGTTTATTTTTAAAACTGACCTAATTCGCCGCGCTAAAAAGACTTTTGGGGAGTTAGGCATTCCTTACCCGGTCTTACCCCCTAGAATCACTGATTAATCCCCAAATAGCCATCAGGCTGGAAAATTGGCGATCGCGATTATGCGATCGGATTAAGGGGGTTGTCAATTCCAATTTTTACCTATAAAATAATCGAGAATTGGAATTTTAGCCTTCATGTCCAATCCTTTTCTGTTTCTCGAATATGAACCCGCTTTTGAGAGCTTGGGGGATGATTATTATGATGTCGTAGCGGCCGCCTCCTTCCCGCTGCATATTTTGCGTTTCCGTAATGATGAATTGCTGCTCAAATTGGGAATTGACCCACAACCAACTCAGGATCAGGATTTTATAGAGGCCTTTGGTAAATTTGAAAGTGTGACGCAGTTTTTGGCGATGCGTTACCACGGCTATCAGTTTGGAGAATATAATCCTGGTTTAGGAGATGGTCGTGGGTTTCTGTATGGACAGATGCGCGGCATAGATGGGGAATTGTATGATTTTGGTACTAAAGGATCTGGTACAACTCCTTACTCTCGCCATGCCGATGGCCGACTGACTTTAAAGGGGGGAGTCCGGGAAGTATTAGCAGCAGAAGCACTCCACAGACAAGGGGTGAGGACTTCTCGATGTTTAAGTTTAATTGAAACCGGAGAAAAGTTATGGCGGGGGGATGAACCTTCCCCTACCCGGTCTTCGGTAATGGTGCGAATGAGTCGATCGCATATTCGGTTCGGAACTTTTGAGCGATTGCACTATTTTGGTCGCGCAGATCTGATCAAAAAACTCTTAGATCATGTGGTTGAGATTTATTACCCCCATTTATTAGACTCTGGCGATCGCTTCGTCGCCTTTTATCGGGAATTGGTGCAACGGGTAGCCACTTTAGCCGCTCAGTGGATGGCTGCTGGGTTTTGTCATGGTGTCTTAAATACCGATAATATGTCGATTACAGGGGAAAGTTTTGATTATGGTCCTTACGCATTTATGCCGACTTATGATCGGACTTTCACCGCTGCCTATTTTGACTATGGTAGGCTTTACTGCTATGGTAATCAGCCTTTGATTTGTCGGGGTAATCTGGAATTGCTGCAAAGACCTCTATCTATGGTGGCAGACTCAGATAGCCTCAAACAGGCTTTAGACAATTTCTTTGACTACTATCGTCAGGCTTACCAGGAATTGATCTTAAAAAAATTGGGCTTTGCAGAAGGACAGGTCTCTGAACCGGAAGAATTGATTAAGTTGACTATTGATTTGCTCAAAGACAATACAGTGGGATATCATGACTTCTTCTCCCAACTCAGGGAAGGCTTTACTCCCCTCTGGCGAGATGATGAAACTGAGATTCTCAAGAATATAGGAGATCTCAAACACCTAGTCCCCTGGCGACATCTGTACTGTCACCATTTGCAGTCTTTGTCTGGGGCCGAAATGGAACAGATGAAACAGACCCTCCAACAATATAACCCCACTACCGTTTTGCTCAGAACAGCTATTGAGGCGGTTTGGGAACCCATTGCGGCCGCTGATGATTGGGAACCGTTTTATCAATTACTCAATCAGATTAGATCAGAGTGATTTGCTGGCAGGTGCGATCGCTTTTTAAGCTATAGCATTTCCCGACCGGAAAACAGTCAAAGGTATTGCTCCTGTCAGGCTGTCTATGATACTCTGATAGCCTGTCGCCTGAAATGGCTGTTTTCCGCTATTAGGTTTGGTTCATCATACCCCCATTGGCGATCGCTTAATTGTGGGAGTCGGGAATGCTCACAACCACCGGATATGGCATTTTGATCCTGGGTTTTGGTCTAGTTTATGTCAAATCTTGTCAAGTGGAGTTCCTAGAGACCACAGATGCCTTCTCCGTACTCTGATCATATCCACGGTAACTGTATTATTTCAAAGTAATATATTCTGCCTTGATTTGTGGGACAATATTTATTTTGTGGCGGGATCTTAGCAGTCAAATCTACCTAGATTCTGTTATGGATGGCTTCCCCAGGGAAAAGGAAAGATTTGGGAATTTGCTTTGTCCATTTTTAGGGGATTTTCAGTCCACTGGTTCTGATTTGAACTGTTTGACCAAGTCGATGTCAGGAGTTGCCATAAAAAAAATTACCCCGCCGCGACATTTAAGTTATATGATCTATAAAATATCCAACAAATATGTTAGGATTGACTAAATTAGAAATGGAGTACATCAATGCCAAAAACTACAGCAGAAAAACTTCCAGAAGAACCGATGACCGGAAAGACTTTATTGCATAAAGTCAAATCACTCGGACCCAACTACTCTCGTCGTGAGACTGCCAAGCAGTGTGGCTATTACACCCGCACAAAAGATAACCAAACTCGTGCGAACATGACCGAGTTTTATGATGCACTGCTGGCGGCTAAAGGAATTGCCTTAGATCCGGGTCGTTCTAAAGATGGACGAGGTCGGGAAGCTAGTTACCGCGCTTGCGTTCATAAAAATGGCTCATTGGTGATTGGTGCTAACTATACCCAGGAAATGGGTTTGAAACCTGGTGATCAATTTGAGATTCGCCTGGGATCTAAACATATTCACCTGATTCAAGTTGAACCCAAGGGTATGGTTGATGAAGATGACGAAGAATAAGTAAATATCAGGCTCATCTGTCTTGATCACCAGTGAAGCATTACTCAGGTTGTCTATGGGCGCTTGGGTGTTTCTGGAGTGGCTGAATCCCAACGATGCGGCGAGAGTAAAATGCGGTTGGCATCAGTGTTTACCGCCCTCGGTTCTGCAAGGATGCCCTATGTTGATCGCCTACCAGATAGATGGCGATCAAAACCTAGCTAGGAATCAACATTAGTCCACCGCTGTGGGCTCCTCTATAATGCCTACAGTTGGCAACCTTTTCCACTATTTTAACTCGACGGAATGCGATCGCGACGGGTTCTGATTCGAGGTAGTGGAAAATTCAACAAGGACTCATTAAATTTTGATAATGTGGGGATTTAGGATTGCTCACCTGGTGAAGTGGTGAATCATATTGTGTTGGGCATCCTCACCCCACAGGTTCTGCCATGGAGTTCTTGTGATCTATGATAGTTCAAGAAACAGCATCCATGCTCACCAGAGATGGAGTCCGCTTGGATGCTGATATTTATCGCCCTTCTGGGCCGGGGAAATTTCCGGTATTATTAATGCGACAACCCTATGGAAGGGCGATCGCATCTACCGTAGTTTACGCCCATCCCCAATGGTATGCCCAACAGGGTTATATCGTAGTGATTCAAGATGTGCGCGGAAGGGGAACCTCTGAGGGAGTGTTTCAACTATTCGCCCATGAATTAGAAGATGGCCTTGATACCGTCAACTGGGCTGCTAATTTACCCCATAGCAATGGCTATGTGGGGATGTATGGGTTTTCCTATCAGGGGATGACTCAAATTTATGCTGCCAGTGGCTACCCACAGGCCCTAAAAACCCTCTGTCCCGCCATGGTCGCCTGTGACCTGTATCAGGATTGGGCCTACGAAGGGGGGGCTTTTTGCTGGCAGGTTAACCTAGCTTGGGGAATTCAATTAGCCACCGAAACCGCGCGCTTGCGGGGGGATGAACTCAGCTATAGGGGTTTATATAATCTTTCCCGGCATCTGCCCTTATACGGCGAAATTCCTGCCTCTCCTGAAACCTTTAAAAACCTGGCTGCTGATTCTTTCTATCATGATTGGCTACAGCATGATCAGCCGGGGGACTATTGGCAACATCTTTCCCCCTCCAGAGATAATCTCGATTTACCCATGCTGCACATTGGCGGATGGTTTGACACCTATCTGCGGGGGACAGTTCATTTCTATCAGGATATGGCTAATCGTAGTTCATCTCCCCAGTATTTGATTATTGGACCGTGGGGACATTTGCCCTGGGGCCGACAGGTAGGTGGTATTGATTATGGTCCAGAGGCTGTTAGTCCCATTGATGAATTACAGATCCGCTGGTTTGACCATTTTCTTAAAGGTATTGATACCGGACTTTTGGAAGAAAAACCTGTAACTCTGTTTTCTATGGGGGATAATTGCTGGCGAGAGTTTGACCAATGGCCGCAAGGATCTAGTCAATCTTATTTTCTCACCAGTACAGGTCTGGCAGCAATTCGATCAGATTCTGGTTTGCTTTTACCAGAGGATATAATAGCCGTCGAGGACGAAGAGGAGGACCAAGACCCAGACGAACACATTTTACCCGATACCGTGGATGTGTTGGTTCATGATCCTTTCCGTCCCGTCCCAGCCCTTGGGGGTCATGCTACTTTAACTCCTGGATCTTTTGACCGTCGCGCTTTGGACTGTCGCGCTGATGTCCTGACTTACACTTCTGATGCTTTGGATGAGGATTTACATTTAGCCGGAAATGTATTTGTTGAGGTTTACGGAGAGGCTGATAGTCCTAGTTTTGACTTGTGTGCTATTTTGTCAGAAGTGCGATCGGATGGGAGTGTCTGGAATTTTACTCAAGGTTATATCAGAGTTAATCAGCCAACCACCCCGATCCGAATTGATTTACAGCCTACCTGCATTTGCATTCCTCAATCCCACCAAATTCGTTTAAGTTTAAGTGGGGCTTGTTTTCCCGCTTATCCTGTCAATCCAGGGACCGGACAGCCCCCCAGTCAAACTCGACTCATTGATGGTCGTATTATTACCATATCCCTGAAAAGCGGCAATAGTTTTATGTCCCGTATCGTTTTGTCAGTTGATGCTGATCAAGATAGGGTTTATGATTGCGATCGCCAAATTTTAGCGAAAATTTAGCTGGGCTGGGGAGAAAATTATGAAAGCTGACCATCAAAATCATTCAGAATTGCGGGTTTTAGGACTACCACCAGACCAAGGAAGATGGCTACTCATTCCTTTGGGTATAACCGTTTTACTGTGTTTGGGGACTGTTTACTCTTGGAGTATTTTTAGGACTCCTCTAGAAAAAGATTTAGATCTCACCGCCACCCAAAGCCTGTTACCCTATACCGTGGCGCTGGTTTTTTATGCGCTGATGATGCCAATTACAGGTTTTTATATACCTAAATTTGGGACTCGCGCCACTACAGCAGTTGGTGGGTTTATTGTGGGTTTGGGCTATATTCTGTCTAGTTTTGCTGACAATATTATCACCATGACGATCGCCTATGGGGTCATTGCGGGGACTGGTGTAGGTATTACTTACGGCGTTCCCATGGTCGTTTCCGCCCGCTGGTTTCCTGATAAAAAAGGATTAGCCGTCGGGTTAACAATTATTGGTTTTGGCTTGTCTCCCTTAATCACCGCCCCCCTCGCTAAAGCCTTGATTGATAGTTATACCGTGCGACCAACCTTGCTGGTTTTGGGTATCACTTTTATGGTGATTATTGTGGCGATTTCTAATATTATGAAATTGCCCCCCCAAGATTGGCAACCTACCCAAAAAATCTCCACAACATCAGTTATTCCTACCCCCGTTGTCTACCCGCCTAAGATGCTAAAAAGTCCTTCTTTTTATGGGCTATGGATATGCTATGTTATTGGCACTTTTGTCGGGTTAAGTGCTATTGGCATTTCTAGCCCCGTGGGAGAAGAAATTATTGAAATTGACCCAAGATTTGCTGCTGGTAGTGTTTCCCTTTTTGCCTTGTTTAATGGGGTGAGTCGTCCCCTGTTTGGCTGGTTAAGCGATCGCTTTCCTCCTCGGTATGTAGCGATCGCTTCTTATACCCTGATTTTAATCGCCTGCATTTTAATGATTAATGCTGAGTCAGGACAGATAGCGACCTATTTAATTGCTTTCTGTCTATTTTGGTTTTGCTTAGGAGGTTGGTTAGCCCTTGCGCCGACTACCACCCTGCGATTATTTAACCCTGATGACTACGCCCAAAATTACGGTATTGTCTTCACCGCCTACGGTGTAGGTGCTTTATTAGGAACTTTGGTTGCGGGTAGTATTCGGGACTGGTTTGGTAGCTATACTTATGCCTTTTATCCCATGGGAATATTAGCCGTTATCGGAATCATAGTAGCGAGTTTTCTCCTGAAACCAGACAAGGCGAAACCAACTGATAATTGATAATCAAACTCCCTCGGACTCCCTCTCTGTCTGGGAGAGGGTTGGGTAGCCGACTTAATTTTGTGTTAAATTTAACCAGATTAACTAATCGGGTAGGCTAAAATGCGATCGGCATCTACTTCGGGTCATATATGAGGCTAATTAGATTAATTAGACAAAAGCTGAGGCTGAGAAAGTCAGGATCTCAGACCAAATTGCTAATCCATTTTGTCCTGTTAGGATTTACCATAATGGTCGCCCAAGCCATTGGTATGACTTTAGGGCGATCGCTATTTTTAGCCAAAGCAGGCGCGGAAAGTCTGCCTTTATTTTTCATCATCATGCCATTAATTTTAATGGTAGTCTCCGGTGGTTTTACCGCCATTATAGACCGCTTCAACCGTCCGCGACTGTTTCGCATTGTCTTAGCGGTTGCTGCTGTCTTAATCATCGGTATTCGGCTATTTATAAACCTCGATTTAATCCCCATTTATTTCACCCTCTATATTGTCATTTGGTTAATCTATATCCTGCAATTCCGCATCGAGTTTTGGACACTTTTATCAGACTATTTCACTAACTTAGAACTCAAAGAATACACAGCAATTATCTACCTGGGAACCACCGCCGGATATTTATTGGGCAGTATTTTGGTAGCCCTCATATCTGATTTTGTTACCTTAGAGAATCAGCTATTATTGCTCCCTATTTGTTATGGGATATCCATCGGGCAAATCTATTATTTAGAAGCCCATCAAACTCCCCTACCTACCGAGTATCAAAAACCCAAAACCCAGAAGTCTAATTTATCAGAAACCTGGCAGACCTTAACCAAACTATCCCGCCACTATCCTATTATTATCTTTCTCATTGCTAACGTATTTGGAACCGCCCTAGTCCGAGGGATTGGGGAGTTTCAATATTCCACTATTTATAGACAAGAATTCCCCGATAAACAGGAACTCGCCACCTTTCTCGGATATATTACCGCCGCCCTAACCGCCATTCAATTTCTGATTATTTCTGTAGGGACAACTCCCCTGATTAAAAAATTAGGAGTTCCTCGGACTAACTTAGTCTATCCTGTCATGTTATTAGGCAGTTTTATGGGACTTATATTTAGCTATAATCTCACCGCAGCCATGGGAATGCAGCTTACCTATAGAGCCTTATTTTATAGTATATTCCTACCTCTAACCAACCTTAATTATAATGCTGTTCCGGCTAGGTTTGGCGGTAGGTTGCGCGTGTGGGGAGAGGGTTTATTTTCCCCATTAGGGCAATCTATAGCTGGCATAATTTTAATGGTATTTTTGGGATGGATTAACCCCTATCAAGTCGTGTGGGTAGGAGTAATTCTCAGTGGTTTCTTAGTAGTTATTGGTTACTTCACCGGAAAAAGCTATGTCCAATCACTTTTGGGAATGTTACGGTCAGGGTCAGTTAACCTAAGTAGGGTGGGAGATGGCTTGTATCTCTCCAGTAAATATCGCCCAGAAGTGCGCCAGCTTCTTCAGGATAAGAACCCGCAAAATCAAGTATTAGGATTGGAGTTACTCCCTTATCTCGAAAACCCTAGGGATTTTTCATCTGATATTGAAAATATTTGGGTCAATGCTGATGACCAAGTGCGTCGGGCTGTCATTCGGTTATTTACTACTAAAAATATGGGTAATAACCTGGAATTTAAAAGCCTCCTATCTTCCCCTAAGCCTAAAGTCCGCAGCATGGCTTTAGAATTGTATATCGCCACAGGTTCCCCTCTGTCTGCGAGTCGCCTACAAACCTTATTACATGATGAAAGTCCCGAAGTGCGCGCCTTAGCTTGTGTCGCTATTTCTCAGACCGAAATTGATGGCTCAATTCAAGAACTTTATCACCAAGTTTGTCCGACTCAACCCGATATTACCACCCGGAGAGCATTATTAAGGGCGGCGGGGGAAAGTCGTAACCCTCAACTAATTCCTCTGTTAACAGAAGTCCTGAAAAATGCACCCCCAGATATTAAGCGTAAGGGTTTATTGGCTTTGGTGGAATTGTGCGATTATGAACCTATTAAATGCGGACAAATTGCCGCCTCTGAACTTAATCACGATCGCCCTACCGTCAGAATAGCAGCTTTACAGGTTATCCAACAAATTCATGATCAACAATGGTTGATCCAAGTTTCTCGTGCCTTGGAAGATGAGGATATCGCCGTCAGACAACAGGCGGCTAAAACTCTCAGTTTTTATGGTGATCAAGGATTAGCAGTATCGCAGGATTACCTGTTTTCCTCCCGTCCTGAAGTAGTGCGATCGGCGATTGTAGCTATTGGTTGGGTGCGGACAAAAACCGCTGAGAATATTCTTTATAATTTTATCCAGCCGGACTTAAAATTGATTAGTCGTACCCGGATATGGCAACTACATTTTGATGCTGATGACCCCCTCTTTGAAATGTTGCAAGTCGCTATCATAGACTACCAAAATTCTATGATTGAAAGAGTCTTTTATATCCTCTCTAGTTTGGGGCAAGAATCCACTGTAAATGCCGCTAAAGTCTTGTTATCAAGTTCCGATAAAAGGGCGCGTTCTCATGCCGTCGAAACTTTGGGTTCTTTGAGGCAAGGGCGGTTTATTCGTCCTTTAATGCCACTGTTAGAAACTATGGCAACCGGAGAAAATGTTAAGGCTTATAATGGGAGTTCTGAGATAAAAAAATACTCGGTTTTGTTGGAGGTTTTAGACACCCCAAATCATTGGTTAAAAATGGGGGCTTTGATGGCTTTTGCGGGTATTCCTGGGGCGATCGCTAAATCTGACCCTGACCCCATTATCCGTAAAATTGCCCAATCTTTAGTCTTCCAACCCCAGCAGTTATCAATTTCGGAGAATTTTATGATTGACCGCTTACTGTTACTCAAAAATGTTTCCCTATTTCAAACCTTGTCCTTAGATGAAATTTTGCTGATTGATAATGCTTTGGAGTCCGCCGAATATTTACCCGGAGAAATTATCTTTTCTGAGGGGACTATGGGGGAACGTTTTTATATTATCGTCAAGGGAAAAGTCCGCATTGTCCGAGAAGTTGAAGGGGAGGAAAAACAGTTAGCCCTATTAGAGGAAGGTCAACATTTTGGCGAGATTTCTTTGTTTGAAGACTTTTTGCGATCCGCTAATGCGATCGCTGCTGAACATTCTGTTTTACTCACCTTAGAAAAAACCAGTTTTGTCAGTCTAGTAACCCAGCGCCCCCAAATCCTTTGGGAAATCTGTAAATTTCTCAGCCAGCGTCTCCGGGATGTTAACTTAACCGCCCGTTAAATAGCCTTATCAGGGGTGATTATACATCAAAACCCCTGATAATTATCCCCTTTAATTAGCGGTCAATAACTCCGCTAATCCCAAATATTTAAACCCTTGGGGAGTCACATCAAAACGACAGGGCAGAATTTCGACTCCCGCCGCGATCGCCTCCTTAAATAAACTCCCATAAACCGGGTCTCCTGCATCTCCGGGCGCGAATTTCGGACAATCTCCACGATTAATAAAATACAACATTACCGCCCGATCGCCACCCTTCACAGTATCAATTAACTCCCTTAAATGTTTTTGTCCTCTCTCAGTTACCGTATCAGGAAATAAAGCCACATCCCCCTGACACCAGGTAGTATTTTTCACCTCCAGATAAATCAGTTGGTCGTCTCCTTCTAACAGAAAATCAACCCGACTTTTCCCCCCCACGCCATATTTAACTTCTCGCCTCACCTTTGTATATCCCCCCAACTGAGAAAATAAGCGTTTTTGCAAAGCGATCGCCACAATTCGATTAGGAAGACTCGTATTAATTCCCACCCAAGTAGGTTGATGATCTCCCACTTGGATTAATTCCCAAGTGTAGGCTAATTTGCGATTAGGGTTATCACTCTTCGACACCATCACCGGATTTTCGGGAATACAAACCCCCGTCATCGGGCCAGTATTGGGACAATGGGCGACAATCACCTCCCCAGAATTTAACTTAATATCTGCTATAAGTCGTTTATAGCGCTTAATTAACACCCCTTCATAAAGTTCCCCTAATGAATAAATCAAAGATTCGCTCATGATGACTTGCAAAATAATCCTAAACTGAGTTATAATTTTAACAGTAAATTGGCGAAATTAGGATAGACCCAATATGACCACTACCCCCCAGTCGCCCTCCCAGCCTAATCATTTCCCCACTTTAGAAGCCATCCGATATGGATTACCTAATATTTGCGGTTGGGAAGCAGATATCACCGCCGTAGTGAATCATAGCGATCGCCTTTTTCAACCCCTTAGCCACCTCAACCTAGACCAAATTACCGCCGGATTTGCTTGCGCCCTCCATATGCACCAACCCACCATTCCAGCGGGCGAAAATGGCGCATTAATTAGCAACCTGCAATATATGTTTGAACACCCCCACCAAGGCGATAATCATAACGCCGAACCCTTCGCCTGGTGTTATAAACGTATGGGGGAATTTATCCCGGAATTAGTAGCCAATGGCTGTCATCCTCGGATTATGTTAGACTATTCCGGTAACTTGCTATGGGGACTGCAACAAATCGGGCGAAATGATATCCTAGACACCCTCAAAAATATTACCTGTAACCCCCAATACTGGGTGAATGTGGAATGGTTGGGTACTATGTGGAGTCATGCAGTCATTCCCTCCACTCCAATTCGTGATATCAAATTACATATTCAGGCTTGGCAACATCATTTTGCCGCTATTTTTGGCAAGGATGCTTTAGCCAGAGTCAAAGGTTTTTCACCCCCAGAAATGCACCTACCCAACCATCCTGATACACTCTATGAATATATTAAATCCCTCAAAGAATGTGGTTATCAATGGTTAATGGTGCAGGAACATTCCGTAGAACGCCTAGACGGTTCCCCACTGCATCATGATGATAAATATATTCCCAATCGTTTAATCGCCCGCAATTCTCAGGGAGAAACAGTTAGTATAATTGCCTTAATTAAAACCCAGGGTTCTGATACTAAATTAGTCGCGCAAATGCAACCCTATCATGAAGCCAAGGGTCGGGGATTACAAAAATTAGGGGAATACATGGTTCCCAGTTGTGTGACTCAAATTGCTGACGGGGAAAATGGCGGGGTGATGATGAATGAATACCCTAGGGATTTTATCCCTCTCTGGTCTCAGATTAAAAATCATGGTCGGGGAACTCCTGGGGTTGTAGGTTTAAATGGTACCGAATATTTAGAATTGTTAGAAGCGGCGGGAGTGAAGCCAGAAGACTACCCGACTTGTCAGGCGATACAACAGCATCGAATTTGGGAAAAGGTAGACTCTGTTACGCCGGAAGCTGTGCAAAATGCGATCGCTCATTTACAGGAAACAGACCCCCAATTTCATATAGATGGTGCATCGTGGACTAATCATCTAAGCTGGGTAAAAGGATATGAAAACGTATTGGAACCCATGAACCAACTTAGTGCTGATTTTCACCGCAAATATGACCCCCTAGTTAACCAAGACCCGACCACAACCCGCCAACCAGACTATCAGCAAGCGTTATTATATAACCTACTATTACAAACGAGTTGTTTTCGCTATTGGGGACAGGGAATGTGGACGGACTACGCCCGAGCAATTTACGAAAGAGGTCAACAGTTAATTAATGGATAATGAAACTCCCTCTTAGTCTCCCCAACAGGGATAGGCACTCGGTAATTAATTATTAATTATTAATTATTAATTATTAATTACATAAGAGGTCAACAGTTAATTAATGGATAATGAAACTCCCTCTTAGTCTCCCCAACA
>NZ_JARPLU010000014.1:36842-49155 GCF_032349615.1 Limnospira sp. PMC 1279.21
CCACGGTCAATTAAATCTCGGACCAGAAGATGAAAAAACCCGCCCTCACCTCACCCACGGTCAATTAAATCTCGGACCAGAAGATGAAAAAACCCGCCCTCACCTCACCCACGGTCAATTAAATCTCGGACCAGAAGATGAAAAAACCCGCCCACTCGGCAAATAATTATTAATTATTAATTATTAATTATTAATTACTTAGCTTTTCTTTTTGTCGTATTCACGTTTGAGTAAGCCAGCGATACCGAAGGCTAAACCAGTTCCCAAAATAGTGAAAGGTTCTGGAACCGCAGTAGTCTCAAAATCAAATTGTGCAATGTTGTTGGTTTGGTCAATTCTAATTAAGCCTTGAAAACCACCTATCCCTTTAAGTTGATTATCGCTTTTAAATAGTGCTTCAGCGGCGATATTAACAAACCTCATACTACCGAAGAGAGAGTCACTAACAATGCTAATTGATCTTAAATCCATAGACCATTCAGACAAACCGCCCAGACCGTCATCAAAGCGCAAGAAATCAATCACTTGATTGGTGTTCCCGAAGTCTGTATCTCTAATGATATAACGAGAGTCAATTCCTGAACTAGTGTTATAGTCAACAAAAACCCCAGTAGCTGTATGGTTATGGATACCAAAATTACCAGTAGTACCTCCGGCATTACCAGCATGATCTAGGAAGTCGAAATTTAGGGAGGTGCTATTATCACCAATTACGGTAAAAATGGAGTTGGCGGTAAAGCGATCGCCAGGGGAAAAAGTCAAGGCTTGGGCGGGTGCAGCAGCTAGGAATGATAAACTAGCAATGGATAGAGAAACTGTGGCACATTGGACCTGATGTTGTAGTTTCATCTTCTGTCAACCCTATTTTCCTAAAAGAATTATGTTTTCAGTATGGCAACTCTCCGGGCTGATGTATAGCATAATTCGTGCATTTTATCAACACATTACAAAAAATTAGGGTCAACCTTTATATATGGGGGGGGTTTTGTGAAGCACCATCCGTGAAATCAGGGACGACCCCAAACCAAAAGCAAACCCGCCCCCAGGGTTGATGTTTCAGATAGGCAGGTTCACTATATGTTATGTGCTACAAAACCTTAACAAGCTATTGACAACCTTAGCTTTCCTTTTTGGAGGGTTGACGTTTCAGTAAGCCAGCCATCATTCCGAAAGCAACTCCAGCGCCAATAACGCCCATGGGTTCTGGAACAGAAGTAACCTCAAAATCAAATTGTGCGGTATTGAATTCGCGGTCAATTCGGATCGAGCCTTGGTAGCCGCCGCCACCTTGTGCCACATTATCACCTCTAAATAGGGCGGTGGCATAAATATCCACAAACCGCATATTATTACTAACAGTAGCGCTGGCGACATTGATGGATGTCAAATCCATAGACCACTCAGACAAACCGCCAGGACCATCATTAAAGGTCAAGAAGTTGGCTACTTGAGTGGCGCTACCAAAGTCAACGTTTTGAATAGTAAATCTTGAGTCAGGTGCGCCATTTGTGGTGTAGTCCACAAAAGAACCCACAGCAGTCCAGTTATCAATGCCGAAGTTCCCAGGCCCACCAGCTTGGCCGTTTACGTCGAGGAAGTCAAAAAATAGAGATGTGGAAGAATCTCCGACTAATGTAAATTGGGCATTGGCGGTAAAGCGATCGCCAATATTAAAGGTAACAGCTTCAGCGGGTGAGCTAGTCAAAACAGATACACTGGCAATAGATGCAGCGACGGCAGCGAATTTAATTTGGTTCAGTAAAGTCATCTCTCTCTTTGTCCTATATTCATAACTTGCTATAACTGCATTCTACCAAGTGCCCACAGCTACTGTCTACCCCTAAAAGCTGATTTTACGAAGACATTACATAAAAATACGGTTCAGCTTTACATCAAAGGGTGTTTGGTAAAGCATGACCCGTAAAATTACTGATGTGCCTTAGTCTCTGTAGTCAAAAATGCCTAAATGACTAATGGCGACAACAGAGACGCGCTTAGGCTTTGAGGCTGGATTTATTTTTCTTCTTGTCGTATTCACGCTTGAACATACTGCCAAAACCCAAAGCCATACCTGTACCCAAAATAGTCAAAGGTTCGGGGACTTGTTCGACATTAGCTGCGCCAGCTAATTCAAAGCTACCGTCAGTAGTTTGGAATTTAACCGGAAAATCAAGGAGGTTCGCGCCAATGGTAGTAGTCCCGCTAGTAAAGTCGCCTCCAATCCTTAATCGTAGACTATCAGATGCACCAGCGGCTAAAGCACTATTCTGGGAACCACCATTACAACCCTGGGTGAAAATACAGATGTCAATTTGTTTAAAGCCACCAGGGAAAGTTTGTTGACCGGTCCTAACTTGAGCGCCAGTGAAGTTATTGCCACTTTGTAGCAGTTGAACACTGGTGGCGTTGGGGTCAATACCGAATCCAAAACTAACAATACCAGCCTCGGTAAATGTTTGGGTGAGTGCTGTGGTGTTGCTAATATTGATGGTCAAGTCCAGATAGTCACTGGTAAAGCTATCAACCTTAAAGGTAGAAAATGCACTCAAGTCTTGACTAAGGCCACCGGAAGGATCAAAGTTTCGATCCAGGAACCAGTCAACCTGAAAGGTTGATCCGATATCATTGGTGGAAACCCCCACCTGCCACAGGTCTTGTTTAGGATCTCCGGCTTGACTTCCGGTTTTGGTAATATTAAAAGCGGCAGCGGGTAAAAATGCGGAAGAAGCTATGGCTACAGTGGTAGCTAATAAAGCTGTCCCAAATAAAGAAGTTGTTTTCATGGGCGGGAATAGGTTTTAGTTAGAAGGATATTTGTAGTAATCAAAAATATTAACTACATAAGTAATATATAGATCAAACTGCTGTAAAATGGAACGTGATCGCAGTCAACTTGTCCATATTTTTACAAAGTCGATCGCTTATCTTTACATAATATAGTCAATTGTAAATCTTTGACAGGATGATTGACTAATCACTAAATATGTGGTAAGAAACGGCGGGGCAAGCTATCAGTATGAGGGGGGGTTTGTTGGCCAACTCAAAACACCGCGATCGCCATCTAATTCTACTTCTAAGCCGACAGGTAAAATAGGATTGGGGCCGTCATGACCAAAGGAAAGATTAGCAACAATGGGGATATTCAGGTCAAAAAGGCGATCGCGCAATACTTGTTCAACGGAAAAATCCGCAGGGGAGTTAAGGTCAGACCCGGACTGACTAAAGCGCCCCAAGGCGATACCAAGGACAGGCTGAAACGCGCCGATAGTGCGCCAGTAGGTCAACATTCTATCTAGGCGGTAGGGTTCCTCATTGACATCTTCAAAGGCGAGGATAGCATTAGTTAAATCAGGTTGATGGGGGGTTCCTAATAGATAAGTAGCGACAGTTAAATTCCCAGGAAATAGGCGACCGCGTACTTTACCGCCGCCCCACCCGTCTCCGTGGAGGGGTTGAAGGGGTTTACCTGCTAGATAGTCAAATAAACGAGCGATCGCCCAATCGGGTTCTTGGGCTAAAGTAGTTAAAACGGGACCATGAATGGCTAAAATATTTTCCTGTCCAGACAAAGCCCACAATAGGGCGGTAATATCAGAAAACCCGATTAAAAACTTAGGGTTAGTGGAGGGGGGAATATCAGCAATAGATAACCCTTCCAGGAGTCTAGTCGCGCCATAGCCCCCCCTAGCACAGAGAATACCTCGGCTGTAGTCATCGCCAATGGCATCTAAGAGTTGACGACGGCGATCGCTATCAGTTCCGGCTAAATAACCCCAACTGCGATCGTAACCAGAAGTGAGGCTAATTTGATATGCTTGCTCGCGCCAAATATCTAAACCTGTTTCTACAGATTTAAGTTCCCTAATTCTGCCACTGGGAGCAATGACACGCAAGCGATCGCCGGGTTTTAACTTCTCAAATTTCGCCATCGTCGCTATCATGCTCCTGAGTAGAATCATTAGGGGAACTATCGGGTAATTCTGGGGGGGTGTCTGCTGCTATTAACACCTGCTCAGATTCGGAAATATCAGAACTTTCGAGTAGAGGTTGACCCAAGGTCCAGTTATCAAAAATATCCTTTAATACGGCTTGTTCCAACCAAGTTTTGGTGACGACAGCCAAAGGGAGGGCGAGAACCAAACCCCCAAATCCCAGAAATCTGGCAAAAAACAATTGTGCCATCAAGGTAGCGGCTGGGAGTAGAGAAATTTGTCTCTGCATAATCATGGGACTGAACCAATAACTCTCCAAGTTCTGAATAATAATATATGCGACCAAGACTAAAAAGGCTTTACCGGGGGAGTCCAAAAGAGCGACGGAAACGGGAAATACGACACTCAAGGTAGGGCCGATATTCGGAACTAGGTTAAACACGCCGGCTAATAAGGCGTGAGCGAGAACAAATTCGACATTTAATATGGTTAAACTGATATAACTCAGAGTAGCGATAAACACAGAATTAATGACAATTCCGCGCATCCACTGCAACAGGGAAATTTCACACAGACCCAAAATTTCATCGGCTCGGCGGCGATAAAAAGAGGGAAATAAGCGCACCACTACCCGTCTATATGAGGCGGGATTGGCGACTAACATTAGGGTAAAAACAAAGATTAATAGACCCTGTAGAAGTGTGTTAACGGAGAAGTTAAAGACGGCGAAGAAATTACCGAGGATATTCTGAGCCAGGGGCCCCACTTGTCTAGCAATTTCGGTAAAGCCGGGGAGTCTCAAGTTAATTTCTGGGAGCCAAATCGGAGGTTGTTGGAGAATTAAATCAATCCAACGGGTGAATCTTTCATAGCCTCTAGGAACCAAGTTGAGCAGTTGTTGAAACTGGTCTAAAAAGGGCGGCATAATTAGACTAAAAAACATAATGCCCAAAAAGGAGACTAAGCTGATAGCTAGGAAGACGGCTTTACCGCGACTCAGCCTAAATCGTTGTAGCCAACGCACTAAACCGTTAAGGGCGATCGCCAAGATGACGGAAGTAAATAACAATAATAGAATCTGTCGGAATTCCCATAAAATTATTAGGGAAATGACTAAAAAGAAAAAGGCGATCCAATCTCCAAGTTTCACTATCGAACTCCCATTAATGCGCTTGCCAACTATGATGATGGTGTTAGATTATCTGATTTCGCCTGTAAATTGGCAGATAATTTATGTTCGCCATCTAACAGAAACAACCAAACCACTACTACCAACCAGTGAAACAAAACTGGAATTAACAAAGACCCGGTTAAAGTATAGGCGATCGTGCAAGCCAATCCCAAAATTGTAGCTAAACTTAAAAATGGGGTTTGGCAAAAGGTAGGATTTCCGGCTGGATTATAAGTCAAAGCGGCAATGGGGTGGGAAATGACAAATAAAATGAGGCTGAAAGCCGCCCAAAATAGCCATATCAGGGGCGATAGAGCTTCTGTGGGGGGAGGTATTAACAGCACGCGAAAGAGGGTTTCCTCAAGCAGTGCGGGGGTGATAAATAGCCAAATCATAGCGCCTAGGAGTCGCAGGGGGTGAAAATGTATGGGGTTCCATTTGAGAAAATTCATGGAGAAGCCAAGGGGAAGGGCGATCGCACCATAAACCAGAAAGGTGGCGGCTAAAATCCACCAATCTGATGGGGTGGGAATCGCTGTAGCCATTACTAAACGGTTTAAGAGATTTGCCAAAATCGACATTTGTTTGTATTAGCATTATCTAAATTTGGGCGATCGCCATAGCTATTTGTTAGCGTTGGCTAAATTGTCCTAACTGTTGTGTGAAGGATTCCCAGAAGGCCTGTTCTTCGCCGATTCTGGTAGTATTTAAACCGGCGTTGAGACTACCTCGGAGGTTTTGGTAATAACTATCATCTAAAAATGTGATCTCAAGACCAGCGATCGCTAATCGTCGCTGCAAGTCTTCCTGGGTGTAATCTCGGCCATCAATCAAAGCCCCTCGCGGGTCAGACACCAATAATTTGCCATTGACAAACACAGAATTAACCGGGTTCGGCCACCAAGCATATCCGGTATAACCAAACATGGCTGGGACTTCCACAATTTGCTCATCATCAAGTTTAAATTCCTCTTTTAACTGATTAATTAAAGGGGTGATTTTGTCACGATGTAACCTCAAATTATGCTGAATTAATAGTTCATTATTCAGGGCGGCTCTCACTGTGGTTTGGGTGCTTAAACTGCGATTAATTGCTGCCCCTTCATAACCTGTTTGGGCTAATTGTCGCAATAAATTAACGCCCTCTTGGGGACTAACGACTAGCATTAAGGGTTTACCTGATGCTGTGGGAACAAATGTAATTAGTTCATCTACTTGGCGAGTAATTAACCAAGATGTGTCAATTTCTACGGGGGGCCACTGAACTTGTTGGGCTTCTAAAAAGGCTAAAATATCGGGATTTATAGTTTCGCCGTCGGCTTTTCCGTAGTATATACGCCCCATAGGATAGCCGGGAAGAGGTGGGGTAACATTAAGGTTGCCATAGAAATCTAACCATTGATTTTTGGGGTCAAGTTCGCGGGGTTCTCCGATTTCAGCCCAACCAAAATTTCGCCCTAATAAAGAACTGGCATAATCACTACCGCCGGGAGGACTTAAAGCGACATTGTATTGACGCAAACCATCAGGACTGGGGAATTGTACATAGCCAATAGCAGCGCTATCTCGCATCCAGACTGTTTCTCCTGGGGTAATACGGGTGGGGGTTCCGGTGGGGGCGATCGCATCTTGTACGGCTTCTACTACGTCTTGATTCACACCGCGATCGCTTATATGTATCTGGGAAACGGGGGCGGTATTAGGAGACATAATCCAAGGTGCGACACCCATTTGGATTTGGTCAGAGGCGATTTCTGTATCATTTTTACGGGCGATCGCTTTGACATTGACTAAGCCACTCCATTGACCATCAGCGAATTGTTTAGCCTCAACACCCAGGATAATAGTAGGGCTAAATTCCAGGGGAGAAGCACCGGACAAATCAATATATTTCCAGCCGCCCAGGGTTTTTTGGAACATATTAATCCGGCGGCGGGAGGCTTCATCAACGCTAATATATATATCTGCGTCTTGATATTCTTCGGAAATCTTAAAATGAATTTGGGCTAAATCTGCCTCGTCATATTCGCCATTAACAATGCGATCGCTCCAGTCAGGAATACCACTGCGATCGTCATCATCATTATTAAACAGAATCAAAGGTCCAGCAGATAATGACCATTGAGTAGGGCGCATTTTGTCGCGCTCATCAATTACGCCATCCCGATTAACATCAGCATGGAGAGCAAAACCGGGAAACTTGGGTTCAGCGACGGAAAACTGAGCAATTTCTCCGGTAGTAGCCCTCGGTTCAGCTTCTGGTTGACTAGCCAAGGCTCGTTGATAGGTGACAATGGCTAAATAGCCCTGGTATTCAACAATTTTCTCAATAGCCTGGGGTTGAATCAAACTATCTGCGGGAATTTGTCGCAAGGAGTCTATCGCCGCTATCCATAACTGTTGTGCCATTTCCCAATCTTTAACGGTGGGGTTAGGATATTGACCGATTTCTACGGCTTCGAGTGCTAATTCGGCGGCTTGTTTCCAGTGTTGGCTGGCTTTTTCTTCGTTGCGAATGCGGCTTTCGGTTTGCCGTAGGGCTTTACGCCAACTATGATATTGTTGGAGTTGTAGTTCATATTGCCAGGCTTCCTGAACTACCAGGGGGTCAGGGGGGCCAGATACTTGGTCAAGTTGGGCTTGTAGGCGATCGCGTAATTCATATAATTGAGGGACAGATTGGGGATTTTCCCGCACTGTTTCTAGGCGATCTAAGCTAGAGGAAGTTCTGCCATATTCTGATAAGCGAGTTTCCGATTCCCAGATCTTATATTCTACTGGCTCCTCTGTCTCCGCTGCTAGTTGAGCCACTGCATGAGGGGCGGGTACTAAGATAATCCCCACCACAACGCCCAATGTATTGACTAATGCCATCGCTATGTACCGCATCCACCCCATAGTTAACTCCTCAAGCGACGACATTGATTTTACCAGAAAGGCAGTGGGATTTATGCAGAAAGCAAAGTTTGAGGATTGGCGGAAATTTGGTCGATGTTATCCACAATTTCAAGCACCCTATCTAGTTGGGTAATTTCCAAGACCATTTTAGCTACATCCCCTAGGTGGCAAACCACTAAACGACAACCCAATTTTTTAGCTGTTTTTTGAGCCACCACTAAAGCCCCCAAACCAGAACTATCGATAAATTCTACATGGCTCATATCTATGATCCAAAGTATGGGTGGTTCAGAAGTGATTGACAAAAACTGTTTTTTCAGTTCTTCTGAACCTTGGGAATCTAATTTATTCTGAGGCCGAATGATCCAGGGTTTGTTAGCACTCATGACTATTTCTCCTATGTGTAATGAATTTTGTCAAAATTTTTGGTCAACCTACCACACTTGCCTTTAGACGAGGTAGTTATAGGAAAGATTCCCCTGGTGACAACTACATGGTATCTGACCGGGGTGGTAAATATGTTGTCGTAGGTAACAAAAAATGTGTGTTGGCGATCGCCCCTGCCACACCCAGGGGAGAGTTACCCCGAGATTAACCACCACAGCTATGGCGGTTATCGAATGCAATATAGCTAAAAATATTATACGATTGTAAAGAATTGCGAAAAAAATATGAAGACACCATTGAATGTCCTTTGAAGTTGTATCACTGGAAACAATTAAGGCGATCGCCCATGAATATGGCTATTGGGCGGTTTTCGGCGGTATCGCCCTAGAAAATGCCGGGGTTCCTCTACCGGGAGAAACTATCACACTGGTGGGGGGATTCCTAGCCGGGAGTGGAGAACTTAACTATTGGTGGGTTCTCGGTTGTGCGATCGCAGGTGCCATCCTAGGGGATAACTGCGGTTACTGGGTAGGGCGCTGGGGTGGTTGGCCGTTTTTGTGTTTATTGGGTAAGTTATTCCGCATCAAGGAAGAACAACTAATTGAAGTCAAAGACCAATTCAGCCAAAATGCAGCTAAGGCCGTTTTTTTAGGTAGATTTGTGGCCCTCCTGCGAATTTTTGCTGGCCCCCTAGCCGGAATTGCTGGGATGAAATACTGGAAATTTTTTCTATGTAATGGTGCTGGGGCGATACTCTGGGCTTCTGTAATGGTTAGCCTTGCCTATTTTGTCGGTCAGGTTGTCCCTTTACCCCAATTAGTCTCTTGGGTGGGTGAATTTGCGATCATTGCTCTGTTATTGGTGGTGGCTTGGTTTGTGATTCCCATGTGGTGGGAGTCTCGCCAGGCGAAAAATCTTTAGGGATACAAAAAAAATCCCCGCTCTCGTATGAACGGGGAACCTAGGTAAAATTAACAGAGGCTCAAATTAGCTCTAGCTGCGATCGTTAGCCAAAACCGGCTCAAAACTAGGAACGACCAGTTCATCATTTTGTTTGGTCAACTGGTTGTAAAGCAGCTCTGTATTGGGGAAATTAGCAGCAGGAAGCGTGGGGAAACGGCGATAAGGAACAGTATCCTCGCCAAACACCTGAGCATACTCCATGCTGTTCACCATTGCGCCAATAAACGCCTTCAGACCCTGAGAAGCCAAGATTTGGTTATACTTGCGAATCTCCGCCTGATTAAGGGGAGCGCGACCCAAGAAGTGCTTAGTTCCCAACTCAATCACCTTAGTATTGGGATAGGGAGTGTAGAACTCGCGGATATACAAAGCAGAAGCTCCCAAGGCTTCGACGAACTCCTTAACGGTAATTTCGCCATTACCAAGTTTACTTTCCAGAGCGGTAAACTCTTTCTTAGTAACATAGGGGTCAATATCCCGCTCGAAAATCTGCCGATAGATAGCACCAATTGTAGTTTGGAGCGCCACCTTATCAGTCACATTGGTTAGTTTAAACACCTTAGACTGTTCGCGACGCTTGTTAACTCCCTGGTTAATGCGGTTATCGATTTCCAGTTCACCTTTCATCTGGTCAGTAGGAGTTCCCAACTCCACAAACCTGGGAGTAGGTTCGTCTTTAACCATAGTCATCTTCTCAGCCAGGGTTCCCACACGCATAGAACGCAGAGACAGACCACCCGGAGTCAGATAACGCTCATAGGGAATAGTATCTTCCCCAAAGGCTTCGTTATACTCGACGGAATCAATAATGGCATCCACCAGAGCATAGAAACCTTTTTTAGAGCAAAGGTCAAAGTAGGAATTCATTTCCTGTCGTCCATAGGTGGGTCGTCCCAACAGACGGCGGTGAATGTATTCGATCGCCTTACAAACATAAAGGGAAGTCCAATACATATTGCGGAACACATCAGACTTCGCCAGAATGCGGATAAACTCCCGAACTGTGATATCGCCATTTTCCAGCTTAATCTCAGCCACGGTTTGGCGCTGACCAGAATAGAGTTCCCGACCAAACACCTGCAAATAAGCGGCTCGGATCACCTTCTGAGTTGAACTCTCAGAGAACTTGACACTAGCGCCATTGCTCCCACCCTTGTTGCTAAATTTACTGGAAACATAACCACCGGGAAGCTGATCGAGCTTAAACACTTTGGGACCGAGAGAACCGGGAGCATTCCCACGAGCGCCAGGGTTGCTCAATTGGTTATCAATTCCGGCTCCATTGCGAATTAGAATCCGGCGAGTATCCTTACCAAAGGGAGCCGGACGATTTTGGGGAGAGCGGGTTTCTTTCGGGAAAATCGCCCCAAACTGAATTTCTAAAGGATCGTTACCGATACCATAGACGTGCTGATCCCGCAGAGGCTGTTTATAGTCACCAAACAAAGTGACAAACTGTGGAACTGTACGGAAAGGCGCACTGTAGTTAAACAGGTCAATTTGAGGGCCCCAGTTGCGGCACTCTTGCGCTTCTGTACCCAGACCCCGCAGATAA
Source organism: Limnospira sp. PMC 1279.21 (assembly GCF_032349615.1). Classification (NCBI taxonomy): domain Bacteria; kingdom Bacillati; phylum Cyanobacteriota; class Cyanophyceae; order Oscillatoriales; family Sirenicapillariaceae; genus Limnospira; species Limnospira sp. PMC 1279.21. The sequence continues at coordinate 47,749 of NZ_JARPLU010000014.1, forward strand.
GGGACGGTTTCTTCACCAAAGTAATCAGCATACTCGGACGAATCAACCATAGCATCGACCAGGGCCGCCAAACCGCCTTTAGTGACGATCGCAAAATATTTGCTAAACTCCTCGGGAGAACTCAAACCCCGTCCCAAGAAGTGACGCGCCGCCAGTTCCACCACCCGGCTGTTGACAAAGCGGGAGTAGAACTGCTGGCGATACAGAGGAGACTTACCCAAACGACGGATAAACTCTTTAGTGCTGATTTCGCCATTTTTAAACTTAGATTCCAGGTCAGAAATCCCTTGGCTATAAGCGCGGGTAATATCACGCTCAAACACCTGTCTATAAGCAGCTTTCACCACATCCTGTTTTTCCGAGGAAGACAGACCCGGCTTCATCACAAACTTCTGACGAGCGATCGTCGCATTAAAGTAAATCTGAGGCAGTTCCAAGCCTTGCTGATCAACACTCTGACCTTGACGGACTTTGTTAGAAGGGGTTGCGCCTTCAAATTCGCTAATCAGAACATTGAAGTATTGCAGGGCAATTTCCTGACCTTCTTTGTCATTTTGCAGATATCCCAGAGCCGATCGCCGCATTTCCTGCAAAGCCACCAAAGTCGCCGCACTAGAACAGGCATTTTCGATAATTTCCCGCAAACCACGCACGTTAACGGCGATGATATTAGGATCACCCGCCACGATCGCGTAAGTGGTATAACGCAAGAACCAGCTCAAATCCCGCAGGGATTTAGTCATATTTCCCGGACCGTAGCGGGAGACGTTAATCGGTCGGAACCCCGGCGGCAGGAATACCGCAGGGCCACTGCCTGAATCTTTGAACAGGGACTTGATACCATCAAAGAAGCCGCCACCCCGGTTGTCAACATAGGAAATTGTTCCCAGCTTCATACCTTCGGCGACTTCCATATCCCCACTACCCGCCGCAGCCATAGCCATTTCTGGTTCTTCGGGTCTTTCCAAAAATGCCAAAGGGGAACCTCCGGTAAAAATCCGGTTAGCTGCCCTAGACACGATTAATTCTGCGTTTTGGGTGAGAACTTGGGCGATCTCCAGACGTTTTGCCCCAGAACTAAAGTAAGTTGCTAAATCACTAAGTTCAGTTTTCCCCAAGTAGCGATCTTGTTGTTCGGCTTGAGAAATTGTTGAAACTGGGACGGTTTTGTAAAGTTGCGGACGCGCAACTGAGCTGCCACCACTTGCCTTAACACTCATTCGATCTCTATCGCTCCCTATTCACAGTCATTACACTACGGGCGTATTACATACACCCTATAACAGGTTATTCTACTCAACCCCAAGGATCAGTTAGACTCCATCGCCCAGTTGGACTAGCCGGGGCTATTGCTGATACATTTACGCGACATTTTTCCGGTTGTTCCCGGACAATGCGACGATAGCA
>NZ_JARPLU010000140.1:0-12861 GCF_032349615.1 Limnospira sp. PMC 1279.21
ACCATATTGGAAGTCTCGAAGGTGGGCAAAAAAATCAGGCTGTGTTATGGGATGGCCAGGGATGCGACCCAATCAAGCAAGGGGTTGAAGTCCTCACCGGGTAGTCCCCACGCCCATTTCAGCTCTATTTCATACCCGAAGGTCTCGCACCATACTTGGTATTATACCGTATGGCCGTAAAATGTTAACCTAATTTGAGATGAAATCATGCTCTTGAGCTAATCATAGCCCTTTTTGGTTTCCCATACTCAGGTCTTACAGGATTATTTGACTACTCCCCGCGCTAAAGCGACGGGGATTCCCCGGAGGGATTTCAGAACTTCCGACAAGTCGGACTCCTAGGCGAAGTCAAATACGCCTCTATAGGTGGCCCGAAGGCTTCCTTTTACTTATTTTCATTCAATCACCTTTTGTCTCTCGCCAATGAAACGTCTTTGCTGCCGACATTTCTGCATGATGCAAGTCTGCCCTCACGGGATGTTAAGCCCCTTTCATTTGGGTCATAGAGAAGGCGATACCATTCTATCATAGTCATTGCGGCTAAAGCCGCCGAGTCGTTTTTCCGCCCCGCTTTAAAAAGACGGAGCTACCAAACTCCCGAATTTTTGCCGTGTCAAGGATAAACCCATCTTACACAGAGCGATCGCACTTCTGGATAAATTAAATCAATCATTTTCCAAATTACGCAACTCATCCTTGAGTTTATCAACCTGATCGCGCAAGTCTTCAATATTATCATCACTCGCCGGCGCTTCTTCCTCATCATCAATAATTTCGATGCGACGAGGTTGCGCCGACTGAGGTGGTGTAGGATTATAATCAGCGCCTGGTTCTTGTGCTTGTCGGAGAGCATCGTCAACAAAACGGCGGGCTTCTTCCGTGGTCATTTCGCCACGTTTCACCAGTTCATCTGCTAATTTTTGGGCTTCTACCTGTAACTCAGCCAGTTTATTCCCCGCCTTTTCCCCGGCGTAGGAAGCCAAACCAACCCCAAGGTAAACTGCTTTTTGGACTAAATCTCCAAAACCGGGCATAGGGAAAAACTCTCCAGGCAATAATAGGGGAAGTTAAAAATGGGAGTGACCCGGATTCCACGCCTATCAGAAGCATCCCGTGTTGCTGCTACCTTCCGGTCCTGACAAGATTTAGGCGTTCTGACCGCATAGGTCCAGGCCACAAAATTTATTATAACACAGAAATTCACGGTGCAACCACACACCACTCAAAAATTTCGTAAGTCACGCAATTATTAACCACCAGAGGGTCATCAGCCACAATAGCTTGGGCGGCGGCCATAGACTCAGCCTCAAAAAGCAACATTCCGCCACCTCGCCGGACCCAATAGCCGCTGCGCGCTTGATGTCCTTTAGCAGCCAACTGCTTGACATACTCGATATGGGCGGGGACATATTGATCAAAAACCGCCTTTTCGACAATTCCGGTTTCAATTTTGGCAAACCAAGGCATAATCGTGATTAATCTAATGTTTTAATCGTTAACACTTGGGGCGGACTCGCGTCTGGGGGATACAGAAAGTCAAATTCCACCTGTCGCCGTGTTCGGGGTTGAATGTCTAATTCAATCAAAGGTTCCCCCTTTTGTCCTCGGTTTTGGACTAGGTGAAAGTATCGGCTAACTGTAGTTCCCGAATCATCAGTATAGCGGAAACGCACTGTTCCTCTGAAAAATACCCGGCTGGGAGGTTCCTCGAAAAATTGCACTCCCCCGTCGGTGAGTTCATTACTTTTGAGGGGGGTTTCCATGGTGAGGACTACGGTTTTAGGGGTATTGGTGGGATTGGATAAGTCTAGGGTTAGGCTATATTGAATGCCATAGTTCCCATGGGCTTGATAGGCGGTATCCTCATAACGAACTACCATGGGGGCGCTTTGGTTTTGGTTGGTTCCTAATTTACCTCCAGGTAGGGAACTGAAAATATAGGAAATGGCTTGACCGGGTTCGGGAATGGTTAGGTTAGTTATCTCGGCTTTCCAGACTGAACCTAGGGCGACTCCAGCAACTCGACCATAAATGATGTTCTCTGGACTATTCGGGGGGGTGGGTGCTAGGTCGCGGGGAGTTACTAGAGAACCATTCTGCAATAATTCTACCCATGATTCTAGGGCGGGGCTAGATTCGCTACCGTCGGGGTTTTGGATGGCAAATTGAGCTAGACTAGCTATATGCACTGCACCGCTACTCTGGAGCCGCATAAGAAGCGATCGCCCATTGAGAGGTGGTTCTAATGTTTTTACCGGAATAGGGGCTTTAAAGACCATCTGAAACTGCTGTGGTGGAATGATTACTTGGTCGGGAGGTGATGACTGTCCCCCTACTCGCAAAATCTCCCCCATGACTCGACTTCCTGGACCTGCAAATACTGTCCCATCATTGTTGTCTAATACGGGGGGTAAGGGGATAAATGGTGCGTCTGGTTGGCTGAGATAGCTGGCTGCTTGTAATATCTCTAAGGTGACCGGTTCGCTGGTGGGGTTGTAAGCTAATAAGCCCAGATATAGGGTGCGTAAGTCTTCGGGGTCGGTAGGTCGAGCGATATGATGGGCAAAAATGTCGAACCTACCGTCAAAGGGAAAGTTAAGATGGGCATTGGTTTGGGTTTTACCTTCGGGGGGAAAGGTTGATAGTAAGATACCCTCGACTGGTACAACTTCCGGGCTATTGCTATTGAACACTGGAATATTATCTAGTTGACCAGGAAGGGGACGCACTTCTTGGGGTCGGGTGATGACTACTGGCGGCGGGGGGGTGACTGACAGGATTAGGGGAGCGATCGCTAGTGGTAGCATAGAGTGATGGTAATCTGGATAATTGAGAATGTTAACTTATGGATTATACTGATTGTCAAATACTTTGTGTATGGTAGGACAACTTTTTTGGCAAGTTGAGGGCTAATGTTCGTGCTATGGTAAGACTATGAATGGCGATCGCTTAAATCGGAAATCTTTAAATGTCACATCACCACGACTACAAAGATTAGTGGATCGGTCTATTGATGTGTTAGAGTCTCTGTTACAAGACCGGGAAGTTTCCCCTTTAGACCGGGCGGCGATCGCTCTGAAAATCCTGGAAGCGACGGGGAGTGATCTCCGTCAAACTTTACCATCTGTTAATGTTAATATCCCCGACTCTCCCCTAGTTTTGGGTAGTTATGTTCAGATGGAAAATTTCTTGTCTCCCTCAGAAAATAAACAGGCTTTACAAATAGCGATCGCTTCCGCTGACCAATTTGTGGCATCCACAACTACAACCGGGGCTGTCAACTACCGAGAATCGTCGATTCTATATGCGACTAAGTTCCCCGAATACTATAAATTTATGAAAGGTCGCATTTTAGAAACTTTACCGCAGGTATTATCTCAGTTGAAACATCCCCCTTTTACCGTCGCAGAAGTGGAAATGCAGCTAACCGCCCACCACAATGGTGGATATTATAAGATTCATAATGACTCTAGTAGTGCCAAAACCAAAACTCGCACCATCACTTATGTCTATTATTTTTATGACGAACCCAAAGCCTTTACCGGCGGACAACTGCGACTTTATGAAACCGAGTTACGCAATGGTGTCGCCTACAACAAAGAGACCTTTAAGACTATTGAACCCATTAATAATAGTATCGTGTTTTTTGATAGCCGTTGCAAACACGAGGTCATCCCTGTTAGTTGTAATTCCCCCAACTTTAAAGACGGTCGTTTTACCCTAAACGGTTGGCTGCGGCGGGGGTAAGACTAACACATCAAAAACCTGGTTGAGTTTTTATCTATAAGCGTTCAGCAATTCCAGATTAATTAGTAGCAAATACAATGCCAGCAAATCGGAGGATTAAATAAGTTGTGAATGACCAGTTACCCCCTCTCCTCAATAAAGCGATCGCCTCAGAAAAACGCCTAGATAATTTATTATCAGATTCTCTAACTTTAGTCGAAAACGCCCTAAATAGTTCTGAAATATCTCTATCTGAAAGAGTCGAAATAGCCTTAAAAATTTTGGATATCTCTGGTGTCTATCATCAATTAAATCGCCCCCAAAATTCTAATGATGATCCCGAAGTTGCTGAGACTAGCACCACAGACACCCCTAGGTTATTAGAAGCCAACTTTATCCAGGTTGACAACTTTTTATCACCCGAAGAACAAGCAGAAACCTTTAAGATAGCCTTCCAAAATCATGATAAGTTTTTCCCGTCTGGAGTCGCCAACAAGGAAGAAAATACCCGCAAATCTTCGGTTTTACTGGTGCAAAACTTTGATGAATACTACAACAAAATCAGACATAAAATTCTGCAAATTAGACCGCAAATCTTAGCCCAACTTAACTTACCGACTTTTTTGGTTTCCTGGGTGGAAATGCAAATGACAGCCCATAACCATGGAGATTATTATTATATCCATCAAGACATGGATGGCGAAAAAATTGCCAATCGAGTTTTAACATACGTCTACTATTTCTATGAACAGCCAAAAGCCTTCTATGGTGGAGATTTAAGGATTTATCCCACCTACATTAATGGTGATGGTTATACGATTGGTGAACAGTTTGTTACAGTGGAACCTCGCCATAACAGTATCATCTTTTTTGATAGTCGCATGAAACACGAAGTTCTCCCAGTTTTCTGTCCTTCTGGGAGGTTCGAGGATAGCCGATTTACCATTAATGGTTGGATTCACCGTTAAAATAACCCTATAGGGGGGGTTGACAATATACGGAAACTGATGCTATAGTATTGACATAATCTTTTTTAATAATCGATAATTTGCGTAAATTTTAAAATTGCAAATATTCCCATTATTTGAAATAATAACAGAAGTCACAAGCAAAAGCAACCTATCCCCCCCCAAAAAAATTTTTTGCAACATTTCTTAACATTTTGTTACAAAAATAAAATTCACGATGCGATCGCCTGAGAGAAAGTTATGGTAGGGGCGGGTTCCGCCGTAGCGTGTTCGGTTCACAGGGGTTAGCCTAGTCAACCCGCCCCAGAACCCACCCGATAACCAGCACCACGCCATGGTAGGGGCGAGTTCCGCCGTAGCGTGTTCGGTTCACAGGGGTTAGCCTAGTCAACCCGCCCCAGAACCCACCCGATAACCAGCACCACGCCATGGTAGGGGCGGGTTCCGCCGTAGCGTGTTCGGTTCACAGGGGTTAGCCTAGTAAACCCGCCCGACAACGCACCCGACAACCCGCCCGATAATGCGCCCGATAATGCGATCGCCGTACCACGCCACAATCAAAAATGGACATAGCAGGTTCCCACAATTTAAGATTAAAATGTGAGATACTTCTTAACATTGTCTTAGCACGCATCCGACAATTATTTCAAATCACCGTGATTGATCTCGAGTGTTTTCCCTATAGTGTTGGACACGAAAATGATGGGGTATGTTTGTTGTTACGCATGGGGCCCCATCACATTTTGCTTGATTGTGGTTTGCGGGATATTTCCCCACTGCTAACATCTTCCCAAGCATCTATAGCTGACTTGGTGATTTGTTCCCATGCTCATGCGGATCATGTTAGGGGTTTGTTGGCACTACATGAAAGCTGTCCAGAGTTACCAATTTATGCCAGTGATGTTACTAGCCAATTGTTACCCATCAACTGGCCAGAGGAACTGTCATCAGGGCAAATGCCGAAATTTTGCCAACCCCTACCGCTGCGAACAGAAGTCCGACTGAAGGAAGGACTAAGCATCACCCTATTTCCTGCTGGTCACCTGCCCGGCGCGACTTGTATGCTGCTGAAATATAATGCACCGAATCGCACCTACAAGTTATTTTATACGGGGGATTTTTTCCTATCCAATTCTCGATTAGTGGAGGGTCTACCCCTAGGGGAGTTGCGGGGACTCAAGCCGGATGTGCTAATTTTGGAAGGGAGCTATGGAACTGCACGCTATCCCCACCGCCGCCAATTAGAAAACCAACTAGCCGAAAGAATTTATCGAGCGATCGCCTCTGGTTATTCCGTACTAATTCCCACCCCAGCATTAGGGTTAGGTCAGGAATTATTAATGCTACTGCGTTCCCACCACTACTTCACAGGTAGGGATATTGACATTTGGGTTGATGGCCAAGTCCAAACCGGGTGCGATATATATTTGGAACTGCTACCCCACTTCCCAGCGAATATACAGAACTTTGCCCAACATCAGCCACTATTTTGGGATGAGCGAATCAAGCCTCGTGTCCGTCGCCTCTCCCCCGAATTGTTGCCAGAACTGGAGCAATCCCCCTGTATTGTGATTGTAGATGACGAGACGGATATTGAACAGTATTTGCGCTATCGTCCTCGGTTGTGGACGTTATTTTTATCAGAAACTCCCGGACACACCAGGGAAATATCAACCTTGGTCAATTCTGGAGAAATTTTGTTAGAAAGCTATTTTCTGGCCGAACATTGCGACGGTCCAGGAACTACCCAACTGATTCATAACCTGCGACCCCAGCACGTGATTTTTGTGCATGGTTCTCCTATTTATTTAGCGGATTTAACCAATTTAGACGAATTGCGGAACCGCTACCAATTGCATTACCCAGCAGCAGGCGCACAGGTCCCATTACCCATTGGGGAGACTTTTCTACAACCGACCCTCCCAGAAACCCATTATCAGGGGGAGTTAACCGAGTCGGCTACCGAGTTAAATATTACCCTACCCAATGCTTTGTCTGTCGATCCACGGTGGTCTACCTTTGCAGATACGGGAATTGTGGAGGCCAGATGGCAGGGGGAAGAGTTAGTTTTGCGGGGAATTTCCCAGCGGGAATTTCTCAGCAGTCAGAGCGATCGCACAATGCCATCAGACTTAGACTGTTGCGGGAATTGCCAATATTACCGAAGCGGGCGTTGTTGGAACCCAGTTTCGGCTTTATATGGCTTTAAAGTCACCCCAGAGGGTTACTGTCCGGTGTTTGAGCCGTTAGCCCCCCGAGACCAGTAACAGAAGGGACTATTCGCGATCGGAGTCGGTGGAAGGGTTACGCAGTTGCTCGGCTTCTGGACATTCATCAGATACCTGTAGCTCGAAATAGCCACGGGGAACTGATGCCAACTTTTGACTAATAGATCCGATGCTCTCGAGGCGCACGATTTCTTCCCAAGAAGACACTTCGTCATCTTCTTCTGTTTCGTAGCGCAGCGTGACCAAATCCCCCTCGATATCAAGAATATGGGCTTTTTCGATCCACCTTTGCTGGTCCCGCAAAAAGATGCAGACTTCGCGGCCATCACAACAAAGTTGATAGATCTTGCGATGTAGCATTTTTAACTTAATCCTGAGAAGTTCGCTGGCTAGGTCAAATCGCCATATTAAGGCGTTGGTCTGATGGGGATGATTATAAGTCATCCATGCGCGCTTATTGTACCTGATGTTTGACTGAATCCCATCTGTGTAATTTTATTAATAGCGCATCATTGCTTATTATTATACAGTGTAATCACAAATTTCGGTATCACTCCGATCCATGCGGAGGCGGGAAGTTATTAATCTAGCCGGAAAAAGATCTCAATTATGGTTTACGCACAAAATTTATCCCAACCTACAGTATTTGACCTCGCGCGATCGGGTGATTTTCGGGCGATCGCCTATCTGATTAATAGCTACCTAGCCCCCCAGGGGATACAGGCGCGGGTCATCCCCGATCGCAAAGGATGTTTGCAGGTGCTGGTGGAGTTTCAACAAGAACCGATCGCCGAGAGAATTATTAAATATATTTGTCATGTCCTGTGGAAGCTGAACTCTCCCCAGGTCTTGGGGGTAAAAATTGCCGGTCGCTTCATGGGTGAACCAGATATCCTGTGGAACCAGTCCGTTCGTATTGTCACACCCGCCGCGCGTCAACATTTCCATAGACGAAAAGGGACTCGCCTGGACTTTAAAACCCTGCGGACCTTGCTGCTAATGACCTCAGTAACCGCTACTTTAGTTCTGGGATGTTGGGTGAGTTATTATGAGGTAATTGGTCGGGATGCTCAAGCTATGACCTATTCCCGTGGAGACGAGCGGAGGCAGTCGGGTCAGGTAGCGATGACATCTCCCCCAGTCACTAGACCTAATCAGGTGCGGGCAGCTTTAGAAACTGTCCCCGTGATTCAACATGAAAATGTATTAAATCCAGAGGACCCTACCGTAACATTAATGTTTGGGGGAGATGTGAACCTGGCTAGTTCCTTTGCTCAGAAAGTTGGTGATAATTATAGTTGGGCTTTTTCCGAACTACAGGAATATCGGGATGCGGATCTAGCTATGGTCAACTTGGAAAATCCTTTGACCAGAGCCACTCTGGCACGCCCTAATCGACAATTTAATTTTAAAGCTGATCCAGAAGCAGTTAAGGTATTAACAGAAGGTGGCATCGATCTGGTCAATTTAGCCAATAACCATATCATGGATTACGAAGAAGCAGGACTGGTGGAAACTCTGGAAACCTTGCAGCAAGCCGGTATTCATGCGATCGGAGCAGGGCGGGATATCGTCGAAGCGCGACGACCGAAAATTATTGAGGTAAAAGGACAGCGGATCGCTTATTTTGGCTATTATGATGCTGATTTGAATGCGGCCGGGGAAAATCGGGCGGGAACTAACTCTCGTGATAATGAACAGATCGCCGCAGATATTAAAGCTGTGCGTGACCAGGTAGACTGGGTAATTGTTAATTATCACTGGGGAGTTGAACTTTCTGATTATCCCGGAGATTGGCAAATTGATCTGGGTCGCTATACCATTGACCAGGGAGCCGATGTGGTGATTGGACATCATCCCCAGGTTCTTCAGGGTGCCGAGATATATAAAGGCAGACCAATTGTTTATTCCTTGGGAAATTTTATTTTTGGTGGTAACAATCGCAGTGATTACGATACAGCCATTTTAAGGGTTTCACTAAAGCAAAATCGGAAAATGAAGGTGGAATTTTTACCCGTTGAGGTGCGAGGATATCAGGCTCGTGTAATGCAAGGGGAAAGCGCCAAGGCTACTTTACGCCATATTGAGCGCATTTCCCGGATTTTTGATCAGCCGATGCCGTACCAGGTAGTCCTGAAGGCTCGTTCTACTGAACCCGCTTTGAGTGATGCTATAACTACTCCTGAAGTACATCAGGAAACTTTGTCCCCTGGGTTATCGAGGAATGAAGAATCAACTACTATTATCTTAGATGATGCGGATAGTGAATCTTCCGTTGATGCTGATCAGCCGACAACCCCATGGTCGGAAACTTCTGGGGAGTCCAAGCAGTTGCAGCCTTTTATCAAAACTCCTTTTATTACCGAACCTTTTATTTCTCTCCCTCAACCTGAAGCGAGAACTTCAGAAGGCAGCTACAATGATTCCCAGTCGGAAATTTCCGGCTATTTAACAGCCGGGTCTCACCGCCAAGCTAAATGTGATCAGTCGATCGCTAAAACCGATAGGGTTTCTCCTCTGGCTCATAGTGGTGAGGCTATTCGTCTTCCTCAACTAGGGTGTTAGAGGTTTATTGGTCAGGATCTAAAACTTTCAACAATGTCAGCGTGCGTCACCCCATGTCATTTGTCGTGTTTCGTCAACAGCCCCACTCCACTTGCGGGATGGGGTTTCTCCGAGGAAGATCATGAAAATTATCACTGTGTGACGGCACCCGACAAACTCTACTAAATTCCCAAGGAAGAATAAATTACTGTGTTTGCGATCGCACTTAACCAAAAACAATATAAGACCTATACCCTATGTGACCATAAGGCAGAGTCCTGTCTGGAGGTAGTACCGGAAAGGGGTGGGTTAATTACTCGCTGGTCAGTTAAAGGTGAAGAACTGCTATATATGGATGAGGAAAGGTTTGCTGACCCCAGTTTGACCGTCCGGGGTGGTATTCCGATTCTGTTTCCCATCTGTGGAAATTTACCCGATAATAGTTATACTCACCAAGACCGGGAATATGGGCTAAAACAGCATGGCTTTGCTCGTGATTTACCCTGGAGCGTAAGAAAACAAGACGAAACCAACGCCGCCTCCATTACTCTAGGGTTAACTAGCAATGAGGAAACGCGATCGCTATATCCCTTTGACTTTGAATTAGAGTTTACCTATACCCTCAAGGGAAACGGACTAGAGATTTTCCAGCGTTACACTAATCTATCAGGGTTAGTGAACAGTATGCCCCCTGAGTCCATGCCTTTTTCAGCCGGTTTACATCCTTATTTCTGGGTCCCAGATAAAAGTCAACTGCGTTTTCACATTCCAGCCATGCAGTATTGGGACCAACCCACCCAGAGTCTCCACGATTTTCGAGGTTACTTTGATCCTAATGTCGAAGAAATCGATGGGATTTTTGGGCCTTTGACCGGATTAGGAGCGACCATGACTGATTTAAGTCGCAATTTAAGATTATCCCTCAACTACAGTGCAGCTTATTCCCGTGTAGTCTTTTGGACTGTCAAGGGTAAGGATTATGTTTGTCTCGAACCTTGGACTGCACCGAGAAACGCTATGAACACCGGAAAACTGCTAACTCACCTAAAGCCGGGAACCAGTTGCGAGATGGTAGTTTACCTTATGGCAACTTTTTTATAAAAAATGTTTGACAACCAAAATTAGCTATGCTACTATAGAAAACTGTGTGAGATTACAAAAACCACTCACGAGGGTCGCTAACTCAATGGTAGAGTACTCGGCTTTTAACCGATTAGTTCCGGGTTCGAGTCCCGGGCGACCCATTCGCACTGTGTTTCCAGTGATAATTGCGTAATTAGCTCCGCGCCGATAGGGGAGCGTCGGGATTAGTCGCTTTCCACTGAGGGGGGGGCGGCGGTAAGCCAGCTACGATGGGCGGAAAATTGACAGATTCATCGTTGATGGTATGATGGATACACCTGACAGGGCAGTAAATAGCGAGGAAAAACTGCTATACTCGGTTTGGTGGGTTGGAAGCCCGGGCTGTAGTTTGAGATTCAGCGTCGGGTAGTTCAGTAAATATAACTTGATACAATGAGCCATAAATCGTAAAATTGTTTTAAGATTGTTTTAATCAAAACCTCAATTAGAGATTAAGAAGACTTAGGAGGAGACTTTATGGCGATAGTACCGATGCGGTTGCTGCTAGATCATGCTGCTGAGAATGATTATGGCATCCCGGCTTACAACGTTAACAACATGGAGCAGATCCAATCGATCATGCAAGCTGCTCATGAAACCAACAGCCCCGTGATCCTGCAAGCATCTCGTGGTGCTCGCTCTTATGCTGGTGAAAACTTCCTGCGCCACCTGATCTTGGCGGCGGTGGAAACCTATCCTCATATCCCTGTGGCTATGCACCAGGATCATGGAAATTCCCCCGCCACTTGCTATTCTGCAATGCGTCATGGCTTTACCAGTGTGATGATGGATGGGTCTCTGGAAGCTGATGCCAAGACCCCCTCTGATTTCGAGTACAATGTGCGGGTAACTGCTGAAGTGGTTAATGTAGCTCACTCCATTGGTGTGAGTGTAGAAGGGGAACTGGGTTGCTTGGGTTCTCTGGAAACTGGTATGGGTGACAAGGAAGATGGTCACGGCGCGGAAGGTGTCCTGACTCGCGACCAATTGCTGACCGACCCCGATCAAGCGGTTGAATTTGTAGAACGTACTCAGGTTGATGCTTTGGCTGTAGCCATTGGAACTAGCCACGGTGCTTATAAGTTCTCCCGTAAACCGACTGGGGAAATTTTGGCAATCAGCCGCATTGAAGAAATCCACCGCCGTTTACCAAATACCCACTTGGTGATGCACGGTTCTTCTTCTGTTCCCGAAGATCTGATTGCTTTGATCAACCAATACGGTGGTCAAATTCCTGAAACTTACGGTGTTCCGGTTGAAGAAATCCAGAAAGGTATCAAGAGTGGTGTTCGGAAAGTGAACATTGATACTGACAACCGTTTGGCGATTACTGCTGCTATTCGTGAAGCTGCGGCTAAAGATCCTTCTAACTTTGACCCCCGCCACTTCATGAAGCCTTCTATCAAGTATATGCAGAAGGTTTGCGCCGATCGCTATCAACAGTTCGGAACTGCTGGTAATGCTGACAAGATTAAAGTTCAAACTCTCGACGAGTTCGCGGCTAAATATGCTAGTGGTGCTTTGAGTGCAACTTCTAAAAAAGCTGTGGCTGTGTAGTTAACTTATGTTAACTCAGAGATGGGTTTTTAAATAATTAATTTAACCCGGTTTTATGCCGGGTTTTATTTTTTGAGGAGGTTCGAGAAACAGGTTGATAGGAGAGGGTGAATTCATCAAAAGGGATTATAGAGGAGATTAGGGATAAATTTGGGGGTAATTTTCTGGCTCGACAAAATTACCATCACAATCAGACTTTTCTCGATATTCGATCGCCTTAAAATCGACTTGATCCCATTGATATTTAGCAAAAGATCCACAATCTCCTATACCCCGATATTTGGTAAAGACAGTTAAAACACCCTGAATAGGGTCATAATCAACCAAACCGACGACCTCATCAATCTGAGTTTCTACCCTTTGACCACTAGAGTTGATTTCAAATGATGGTAATTTAACCCGCGAGACCTTAACACCCTGATTAGTTTCTCGATAGACAAAGAAATTATAATTATTTTGGTAGGCTGTTTGAAAGCAGAGTAATTGTACCAAATATCCCTGAGTTCCCAAAGGATAAGCAAAGGAACCGACTTGAAAGGGGAAAGAAGTACCACCGGGACAAAGGGTTAATTGGTCACGATTGCTGTAAAAATACTGCATTATGGACTCAGGAACCCGAAAAAAAGGATCACCTTGCTCAAGGTCTTCGTCGATCGCTTCTGGAGCATGATTTAATCTCAAATTAGGTTAACATTTGACGGCAATACGGTATAATT
>NZ_JARPLU010000141.1:0-5390 GCF_032349615.1 Limnospira sp. PMC 1279.21
TATGTGAAAATACCTTTGTTGTATCTATAGGGACTCTGTAGCCGATTTCCGGTAGAAAGCGATCGCCTCAAACCTGCATTTTCTCGCTTCACCTACCCCACCCATAACCCTCACTCTGATTCGTGAATTTGCTGGCGATGCACGAGTTTTTTTTCGGCGTTTTGAGGGGGGGTTGACAAAATTACTCAAATGTGCATAACCGCCAGTTGCCATAGCCGTGACTTATCGATTTCGGGAGACAATTTTAAACATTGAATCAGTCACCACAAATTTCCGTGAAAATAGTCATCATTTTCGCCACGAGAGAATCGGCACTTGACACCGTTTTGGGGTTCTGATAACATGAGGTTATATGTGAAAATACCTTTGTTGTATCTATAGGGACTCTGTAGCCGATTTCCGGTAGAAAGCGATCGCCTCAAACCTGCATTTTCTCGCTTCACCTACCCCACCCATAACCCTCACTCTGATTCGTGAATTTGCTGGCGATGCACGAGTTTTTTGTCGGCGTTTTGAGGGGGGGTTGACAAAATTACCAAAATGTGCATAACCGCCAGTTGCCATAGCCGTGACTTATTTATTTCGGGAGACAATTTTAAACATTGAATCAGTCACCACAAATTTCCGTGAAAATAGTCATCATTTTCGCCACGAGAGAATCGGCACTTGACACCGTTTTGGGGTTCTGATAACATGAGGTTATATGTGAAAATACCTTTGTTGTATCTATAGGGACTCTGTAGCCGATTTCCGGTAGAAAGCGATCGCCTCAAACCTGCATTTTCTCGCTTCACCTACCCCACCCATAACCCTCACTCTGATTCGTGAATTTGCTGGCGATGCACGAGTTTTTTTTCGGCGTTTTGAGGGGGGGTTGACAAAATTACCAAAATGTGCATCAGGGACAATCAAGGAATTGTCCCTGAGTATGTTAGACAGACCGAGAGGACTGTTAACTGTGAGTGCTAAGGGGTTAGCGGGTCTAACTAATCTTGAGTTTTAGGAGGTTTTCGGGGAATAGGTTTTGGCGTGGGAGTGCGGCGGGGCTTAGTATCAGGACGAGGCGATCGCGGGAAACTGTCCCTGGGTTTACCGGGTTTAAAAGGTCTTTTACCCTTAATAGGTAAAGCCCCGATATCGTGGCTTTCCTCAACCACTAAATCATTACCCATCAGACGGGCATGAAGGTCTATAAAATGTCCGACAGGTCGGAGACCGACCATCCCCAGTAATTTTAATTTAAAGAACTTGGGTTTTTCGTTTTCATGGCGAGAGGATTGTCGGATTTTGACGATCGCATATTGAGGTTCATCCTGAGACTGATAAACAATCTCACCTCGAATGGAGAAATAACCATGTTCGATATCCGGTAAAGCCTGAGACTGCGGGGAAATATCGAGGGATATGTTATCTATCTCCGTAGAGTCATCATCAGATTGAGTCAAAGTTTGAGGCTCCCAAACTCCCATAATTTGCACGTGCAGATCATCTTGCTTCTGGCGAGTGCGAGGATAAACCACCCAAAGATGTTCAGCCTCCAGGTCAATATGTTTTTTAACTAAACTCATGACCCGTCCCAACAGAACCGCATCAATTTCCGCCCCCTCGACAGTGCGAAGAACGCCTTGGGTAAACTGTTCACCGGAAGCATGATAACACCCGCGCACCAAACCGATCGCCCTATATTGGCGAGGCTCACTAGGGGGAGGTATAGGGTGAACTAAGCGATCGCTATCATCTGATAGCTGTTTAACATCATTATCGGGGGTAGGTAACGGCGTATTTTCAGACAACTTAGGCGCTGTGGCATCATCTATCTGTTGAACTTGAGAACTTTCCACCTCTGGTTGCTCAACACCTGGTTGAGGTGGGATAGGGGGGGAAGCGGGGACTTGGGGAAATTTATTCGGAGAAGGACTCATAAAACCTCAAAGTGGAAGAAACATACCATACCGAAAACGGCATGATTTTCTAGGTGATACACTACCATCAGAATCTCCTCTGCGTTAATCAAGTCAGATATTAGGGTGGATAATACCCCGAGAAACCGACTCCACATCCACAGAACTAGACCTATCGGTGGCTAGGATAGATCAGAACTCATCAGGTATAACTATGGCGATAGCCTATTTAACAGCAATTACGCCGATATGCTTATTGTACTAAATCCCATTAGACAAAAGCGAAATCCGTAACCCATTCCGGTGATCCATTCTGCTACCATGTGATTAGCAGTGGTATTAGCTGGGAGAAAGCAGGAATTTAGAAGTTATGGTAGATAAACGTCGTGGCGTGGTTGGGGTAATTTTAGTGCTATCCCTAATCGCATTTGTGGGATTTTCCATGGCCCCCTTGCTGGGAGGACTGTTCAGAAACGATTCATCCGAGTCCGCCGGGAATCAGACCGCCGTTTCCAATATTAGCGGCGCTCAACTCCAAGACCTCCAAGACCAAGCCAGGGGCTATCAATTGGTTTTACAAAGGGAACCCGATAACGAGACAGCCTTGCGGGGATTTCTGCAAGCTAAATTTGAGTTAATCAGTCAAGATCAAGGACAGGTCGCAGATGTTGTTGAACCTTTACAGCGACTCGCGCAATTACACCCGGAAACTCCAGAATATGGGATTCTATTAGCTCAAGCTCAAGAGTATACAGGCAATCCGGAAGGTGCGGCTCAAAGCTATCGAAGGATTTTAGAACAGCGACCCGGAGAAGTTCAAGCCCTACAGGGACTCGTCAGCCTCCTGATTTCCCAAAACCGACCCGAAGCAGCTATTGGCTTATTAGAAGACACCCTCAAATCAGCACCACAGATTAATCAAGCCCAAGCCGGAAGTATTGACGAAATCTCCATCCAACTAATCTTAGGGCAGGTTTACGCCGAACAGCAACGTTACCAAGAAGCGATCGCCGTTTATGATGAAGCCATCAAAAATAGCGAGTCAGACTTCCGCCCCGTCCTAGCTAAAGCTATCATACTCAGACAACAGGGTAATCCTGAAGATGCCGAGTTACTATTTGCGGAAGCCATAGACTTAGCCCCCGCCGGCTTTAGAGATCAAATTAAACTACAGGCAGGAATGACACCCACTTCCCCAACTATGGAAACTTCCCCCGAAGCTACCACAGAAACCGAGGCTGTGGAAACTGATGGTACAGGACTACCCGAATAATCCATGCTCATTCAATATCTCCCTGTCGGGTTTCAATTTACCTCTCCCGGACCGACCATCTTAGAAGTCGGTCCCATATCAATTCGCTGGTATGGTTTACTAATTGCTTCGGCGGTGTTAATTGGTGTCACCCTCTGTCAATATCTCGCCAGTCGCCGCCATGTCAACCCAGAGTTAATGGGGGATTTGGTGATTTGGTTGATAATTGGTGCAATTCCCGCCGCCCGACTTTACTATGTTGCCTTTCAATGGCAGAATTATGCTAACGACCCCGCTAGTATTATTGCCATTTGGAAAGGTGGCATCGCTATTCATGGCGCAATTATCGGGGGTATCCTCGCGGCGCTCATTTTTGCCAAAATTAATCAGGTCTCCTTTTGGCTGTTAGCTGATTTGGTCGCACCTGCCTTGATTTTAGGTCAAGCTATCGGACGCTGGGGAAATTTCTTTAACTCCGAAGCCTTTGGCGGTCCGACAGACTTACCCTGGAAGTTATACATATCTCCCCCCTACCGACTTCTCGGTTATCAGGACTATCAGTATTTTCATCCCACTTTCCTCTATGAGTCAATCTGGAATTTCCTCGTCTTTGGCTTACTGCTAACCCTGTTTTTCCGAGACCTCCAACAAAAGCCTCCCCTCAAGTTAGGCAGCATTTTTTTAGTTTATGCGATCGCCTACAGTTCTGGACGAATTTGGATTGAAGCACTCCGAACTGATAGCCTTATGTTAGGACCCTTTAGAATAGCCCAATTGATTAGCTTCGGCGGTATCCTATTGGGAATGGCAGGTCTACTATGGCTATATGTTTTCCAACGCCATTTACCTGATGTCGTCAAATCTGATTTCTAGCCATCAACCCACCCCAACCAAAGTCCCCTAGGTTGCCATTGGTTGCCATTGGTTGCCATTGGTTGACAACAGCCTCCCAGAATGATAAAAGAAAAAAAGACCCCGGAGTTTGTTTTTCTCCAGGGCATCTACCAGGGTGCATCTACCATACCTAGTTACCATCTAACTCTGATATAATCCGGAATGAAATTACTGGGATGGCAAAAATTTTTGCTATGAATGGCACAACCCGAGAATCATTGCCACCAATGGTGTACATTGTAGGGGCAGGACCAGGCGACCCAGAATTGCTCACAGTTAAAGCCCAAAAACTTTTGACTCAAGCTGATGTGATTCTGTTTGCTGATTCCTTGATACCCCCGCAAATGTTAGTCGGTGTGCGTCAGGATGCAGAAATTATCCCCACGGCTAATCTGACCCTTGAGGATATCCTACCTGTTATGATAGATAGAGTCCAAAAAGGGCGATCGGTTGTCCGTCTACATTCGGGAGACCCTAGCCTATATGGGGCTATTTATGAACAGATACGCCAACTCTTAGAGATGGGTATTGATTTGGAAATAGTCCCCGGTATTAGTGCTTTTCAAGATGCCGCCGCTAAACTCAAGCTGGAGTTAACTATTCCTGAGTTAGTCCAGACTATCATTTTAACCCGCGTCAGTGGACGTGCTACGGGTGTTCCTCCCTCAGAAGAGTTGGCGAGTTTAGCAGCCCATCAAGCTAGTTTATGTCTCTATCTCAGTGCGCGTCATGTCGCTACCGCCCAAGATAAGTTAATCGCACATTATCCCCCCCAAACACAGGTCGCTATTTGTTATCGTCTGGGATGGCCTGATGAGAAAATTAGGGTAGTTCCCCTACATCAAATGGCTGAAGTTACTCAACAAGAAAATTTGACACGCACCACACTCTATCTCATAACTCCCGCATTGGGTGCTAACCCTACCGCCAGGTCTAGCCTTTATCACCCGCAACACTCCCACTTATTTCGCCAAAATGTTAAGTTTTGTTAAGTTTTGTCAAAAAAATCCCTTTTTTTGGGGGGAGGGGTTGCTTTTCGGTCGCGTCCGTGATAGTCTATATCATAATGGAGATATTGACTATAATTTCAAAAAAGCATGAATTTCAATTATAAACTTTATACTTATATATTACCATGAGTTGCCGAGACTTGTCAATTGGCGATCGCCTATAACCCCAAAAATTCCCCAACCAGAGGGTAGGGTGTGTCATTCGGACACCACCACATCAACACCCAGCCACTGACTGACTGACGCACCTTCAATGCTTCAGAGGGTAGGGTGTGTCAGGCGATCGCCTATAACCCCAAAAATTCCCCAACCAGAGGGTAGGGTGTGTCATTC
>NZ_JARPLU010000141.1:5400-12664 GCF_032349615.1 Limnospira sp. PMC 1279.21
GGCGATCGCCTATAACCCCAAAAATTCCCCAACCAGAGGGTAGGGTGTGTCATTCGGACACCACCACATCAACACCCAGCCACTGACTGACTGACGCACCTTCCATCAATCTCATTGTGTTAAGTTTTGTTAAGTTTTGTCAAAAAAATCCCTTTTTTTGGGGGGAGGGGTTGCTTTTCGGTCGCGCCCGTGATAGTCTATGTGATAATGGAAATATTGACTATAATTGTAAAAAAGCATAGATTTCAATTGTAAACTTTATACTTATATATTACCATGAGTTGCCGAGAGTTGTCAATTGGCGATCGCCTCTGTGGATAGATTCAAGATGAAAGCAGAACATGGGATAATCACGGGTGGTTCTAGTGGGATAGGCTTAGAGATAGCGAAACTGCTGATTCAGACAGGGGCGAATATTACCCTAATTGCGCGTGATGGTGAAAAATTAGAAAAGGCGGCGAGGGAACTAGAGAAGTTGTGCCCTGAGCGAGAGGTGTTAACCTTGGCGGCGGACGTGAGCGATCGCCTGGAGATAGAAGCTGCTATGATGAACTCATGCGATCGGCTAGGTACACCGGATATATTGGTGACATCAGCGGGCATAGCTTATCCTGGTTATTTCCTAGAAATACCGATAACAGTCTTTGAACAAACAATGTCAGTGAACTATTTTGGGGCGCTATACTCAGTAAAGGCAATAGTTCCGCTGATGGTGAAACGGGGGAAAGGGACAGTAGTTCTGATCTCCTCCGGGGCGGGTTTAATCGGGCTGTATGGCTATGCCGCCTACTCTCCTAGTAAATTTGCCTTACGGGGGTTAGCCGAGGCTTTACGGGGCGAATTAAAGCCATTGGGGATAAAGATAGCGGTAGTATACCCACCCGACACAGATACGCCACAACTGAGGACAGAAAACTTGACTAAACCGCCAGAAACGCAACAGATAACCGCGACGGCTGGAATTTGGAAACCAGAAGATGTCGCCGAGGCTATTGTGCGAGGTCTGGAAAAGGGGGAGTTTGCAATCACTCCGGGAATGGAAATGACGCTACTGAACCGCCTTCACAGCTTGGTATCACCGGGACTTAACTGGTACTTTGACCGCCTAGTGGCTAAAATCTCCAAACACCATAGAAGCCATGGGGACCGGATTATGAACAAATCTACTCGAGAAGTAGCGATCGCCATTTTGTACCAGTCTGACAAAATTCTCCTACAGCTAAGGGACGATATCCCCACCATAGTTTATCCTGGGGTTTGGGGGATGTTTGGCGGTCATATAGAACCAATGGAAACCCCCCTAGAAACCATGAAAAGGGAATTACTCGAAGAAATTGGCTATGTCCCGACCTCCCTATATGAGTTTGGCACTTATGCGACAGAAGAGGTAGTGCGCCATGTATTTCACGGACCCTTAGAAGTAGGTCTTGAGCAACTGATTTTAGGGGAGGGGTGGGATATGGAACTGGTAACCCGTGCGGATATTATAGCCGGACAAGCCTATTCTAAGCAAGCGGGAATGTTGAAAGCGATCGGCGAACCCCACCGCCTAATTTTACTAGATTTTCTTCAGGCCTAAGCACGGTGTCAATGGCCAATTTCCACAGGAAATATGGCGATCGCGCGCCGCCACTTTGTAGATCATCCGACAATAGGGACACTACCATCATTAGGAAGAAATAGGCGGGGGTCTACCGGAGTTCCGTCAGGTCGGCGAATTTCAAAATGGAGATGGATAGAATAGCCGCCGCCATCAATTTCTCGTCCTTCGTACCCAAAACCAGAACCGCCTCTAATACCGATTAATTGTCCTTGGGAAACGTTATCATTTACCTTGACTCTAATTGACCGTAAATGCAAATATCGGTGTTCCCAACCATCAGGGCGGCGAATATGAATAGACCGACCATCTGCGCCGCTGGTATTATTTTTAACATACTCCACCACCCCATTACTAGCAGCATAACATTCATCAGGAGTATATCCGCCAATATCAACCCCAGCATGAAGTCTTCCCCTCGCATAACCAAACTCAGTTCTGGGTCCCATGCTAGTGCCGCGCATCGGCCATTTCCAACTACTGGAAACAGTAGATGCTGGTTTGGGACTGCTGGCTGGGCTGTTAATATCTGCGGGAGTATTAATGTTTACCGGCTGATTAATGCTGCCTATTTTATCATCTATAATTTGAACGTGAGGGGCGAATATATACCAGGTTTCCCGTTGTCCAGGATGGGGAGGTCTAAATTTAATTTCTAAGTGTCCATATCCGGCTGCTTTATAGTCGGTAATTTCGTATTGGTTGCCAGAATAGATAGAAATTTTATCGGCGGAAGTTAGTTCATGGGCTTGCACAGGTTTCTGTTTTAAGACGGTGTTCTGTTGTATGATAATTTTCATGATTAGTTATCCCGTATTTGGCTAAGTTTAAGTTAAGGAACTAATTATATAGCCCTATGGAGACAGGGAAAGATAGGGAGTAGGGGGGCAAACCCGAATTAACTTGTTAGTTGTTGTATCTGGGTATATTGCCATTAGGAGTAAACTGGGGGAAATGGCTTAACAACTGCTTTAAATTGAGATACTGAGTTAAGGTGAAAGCATCAACTCCCAATTCAGTGCGATCGCTTGCTGCCACTATACCAGCGAGTGAGTGCCACCAAACAGCGACTTGGGCGCTTAATTCTGGGGGCTGTGACCGTAGAGACTGAATAGCGAGTATCCCCCCTAACAAGCCAGTGAGAACGTCGCCACTGCCTCCACGGGCTAGGGCTGGGGTACTTTCTGGGTTAATGATTACTGACTCAGCGGTAGCAATACAGGTTCTTGCGCCCTTTAAAATGACGACAGCGCCAGTTAAACGGGCTGCTTCCCTACTCCCCTCGATAGAGGTATGTGATTCATGATTTAACTGGGGAAACAGGCGTTTAAACTCTCGACGGTGGGGGGTGAGAATGGTTGCAGCCTGACGGTTAGATAGGGTAGTCACGGGGTCTAGTTTGGCTAACAGGTTCAGGCCATCAGCGTCTAAAACTAGGGGTCTATGGCTATTTAATACTGTCTGAATGACGGATACATTGTCAGCGGTTAAACCGGGACCACAGGCGATCGCATCATAACTATCCAAGTTTATATGGTCAGCAATAGAGGCGATCGCACCGTTATCCGTTTCTGGACAACCAATAATCAAGGCTTCCGGTAGTGGAAAACTCAATACGGGTTTGATCGACTCTGGGACAGCTATTGATAGCATTCCCACTCCACTAGCCCGCGCCCCCAGACCTGATAATAGCGCCGCCCCGGTATAACGACGCGATCCGGCAATAATTAATAAATGCCCCTGTTTATACTTATGGGTATTCTGAGGGAGGGGGATAGGTAAATGAGATCTCGCCAATTCCGGAGTTAGTCGCCTTAGGTCGGGAGACACCCCCAGGACAGCATGAATATCAGTTACAGGGATATCAAAATCAATTAACTCGGAAGTTCCCAACCATGGTAAGGCTTCTTCCCGCAAAAAGGCTAATTTCCATAACCCCAAACAGAAAGTTTTGGTTGCTCTAATAGCTGTTCCCAGGACTAATCCTGTGTCAGTATGGATACCTGATGGGATATCAATGCTAAAAACTGGCTTATTCCACCAGCTATTGACAGTTTCGACTATTTGTGCTAAGTCTCCCTGAATGGGACGTTCTAAGCCAAAGCCAAACATCCCATCAATAATTAGATCACAATCTGCTAATTGTGCGATCGCCTCTACAATTTCAATACCCAAACTAGCAGCATATCGAAAATGGTCTGCGGTGAGTGGCTTGTGTTTGCTAAAGGGGGAATATAGCAGGACGCGATAACCGCGATATAATAATTCCCGCGCCACCACCAACGCATCACCCCCATTATGCCCCGGTCCCACCAAAACCCCAATTAAGTTTACTGGTGTGCTGGTATACTCAGAGTGTAAAATCGACAATAGGTGGCGAGTAATATTGAGGGCGACCTTTTCCATTAAAGCTGCCACAGGCATTCCCGCGTCAAAAATGCGAGTTTCTATGGCTTGCATTTGGGCAGCGGTCACAGCAAACTGTTGAATAAGTTGGAAACGATTAGGAGTGCCTGCCATTATTAATCATGCTAAGGGTTTAGGGACTATCTGCCAAAATATATTTGAGCCGAGCCAATTCCCGAATCTGTGAGATAATTTTCCCATTCTTGGGCGAGTCCCAAATTGGCAAAAGGTCCAACGGCTACCAAGGGGTCAGCGAAGTGGTCGCGAATGATAATGCTATTTTGAGGTACACCTAAAGCTATGGCATTTTCAGCAGTCCTAGACAGTTCGGCGGCGGGTGTGGGAATTAATACAAAATAGCCATCAGTATCACTTAGTCCCAGGTTAATACCTGACGCTGCAGGAAGAGGAGTTGGGGTATGAATAGGTAAACCGAGTAACATTTCCAATTGTGTGCGAGAGGCTATGACTTCTCCTCGAATGCGTCTGAGAATTAGTTGACTCAGCAGTTGTTCAGCGTTGGACAGGTTGACAAAACTACCGGCTTGAATTACGGGGACACCCTGATATTGAACAATTTGTGCATTGGGAGATACCTGTCGCACTTGGTCTAGGGATGCTGCCCCAGGTCTGACGTAAACTTGATAAAGTCCTAGGTCAGTGGTGGGGCGAATAAGATTTGGTCTAATATTGGTTTGAATGGGTGCGGTTAACCGTCGCTGGGGGGGGACTACCAGGGGGCTGACATTTATGGAGTTCTGAAATTCGGGAGTATTTCGGAAATCGGTAATTTGGGCTTGAATTCCCCATTGTCTGAGACTGGATACCAGTTGTTGGGCTTGGGTCTGATTGAAATAAATGCCAGCATCAATTACAATGCGATCGCCATATCTTTTAATTATGGCTCCTGGTTGTACCTGTTGGACTATTTCCAGGAGTAAGGGGTTATCCCCTGAAACATAGACCCCGTAGCGTTGCTGTTGTGCTAGGGCGGGTAGGGGTGTTAAGGTTAAGTATCCCCCCAGGAGCAATAATGATATCCAGGGCTTCCTCCCCGCCCATCGAAAGGTAAACTGGAACGGGGACTTGTTTTGATTTTCAAGAGAAGTTACAGTCAATTTCAGTTCCTCCATGGGGGGGTGAGCTTACCCAGCCTGAAACAATTATAGCCATATATGGCGGCGTTTCGGATCATTTATATTTGATCAAATTGATAACATCTCATCATCAATGTTGGAAAAGAACATAAAATTTGCCATTATGCCGAGACGACTGGTTTCTTGTGTCCTCGCCGCCTTCCTACCGATTATCCTAGTCTGGGGAGTAGTTGTGCGACCCGCCTGGGCGCTGACGGATGAACAGAAACTCCTGAGCGAGAGTTGGAGTATTGTGAACCGCGCCTATGTTGATGAGAGTTTTAATCATCAAAATTGGTGGTTATTGCGGGAAAAACAAATTAAGAAACCTCTCAGGAATCGGGAGGAAACTTATCTGGCTATTGAGGAAATGTTGGCGAGTCTTGATGATCCGTTTACACGATTATTGAGGCCGGAACAATATCGCAGTCTCCGAGTTAGTACCTCTGGAGAATTGACGGGAGTGGGGTTACAAATTGCTAAGGATCCTGAGACAGGAGCGCTGGTGGTGGTGACTCCCCTTGATGGTTCTCCGGCTGATGATGCGGGGATTAAGCCGCGCGATCGCATTCTGAAAATTGATGGTTTATCTACTGATAATATGACCTTGGATGAGGCGGCGGCGAAGATGCGAGGCAACCCCGGAACCGAGGTAATTTTAACTGTAAAATCCGCCGAAAATCAGTTAACTAAGGATTTCACCTTACTAAGAGATTACATTACACTAAATCCGGTTTTTTACGAACTGAGAAAAACTGAGGATAATCTGGCTTTTGGTTATCTGCGCCTGCGACAGTTTAGCGCGAATGCGACCAGTGAGGTGACTAATGGGATTAATAACCTGATCAATGCTGGGGCGAAGGGTTTTATTTTGGATTTGCGAAATAACCCGGGCGGACTGCTACAGTCGGGGGTAGAAATTGCTCGGTTGTGGTTAAATCAAGGTGCGATCGTGTATACTGTAGATAGGCGAGGGTCTTTAGGAGGTTTTGATTCTACGAAATCGGCTTTAACTGATGCGCCGTTGGTGGTATTAGTTAATGGTGGTACAGCCAGCGCCAGCGAAATTCTAGCGGGTGCGCTTCAGGACAACCACCGCGCTTTATTAGTGGGTGAAAAAACGTTCGGGAAAGGCTTAATTCAATCCCTATTTGATTTGTCTGATGGTTCGGGGTTAGCGGTGACAGTCGCCCATTATGAAACCCCTAACCATACTGATATTAACAAACAGGGAATTAAGCCCGATCGCATTGTAAAAAGCCCTAATTTAATGCGATCGCAATTAGCAACAGAAGCCGACCCCCAATATCAAGAAGCCGTTGATTTATTGAGGTATCAAATGTAGACCTTCTGTTTCTCCCTGGTGTAGGGTGGGTCGCCTTCCCACCCCAAGTTTTCGATGAGTTATAAAACGCCTTTGGAACTGGGAATAGTACCCGCACGACGTGGATCGATTTCTAGGGCCATTCTGAGCGATCGCGCAAAGGCTTTAAATGCGGCTTCAATAATATGGTGAGAATTAATCCCGTCCAACTGGCGAATATGAAGGGTCATCAAACTGTTATTAGCCACAGCCACAAAAAATTCGCGCACTAACTGGGTATCATAGTTTCCTACCCGGAGAGTGGGGATTTCCAAGCCATAACTGAGGTGAGGACGACCGGAAAAATCTAGGGATACTTGGACTAAGGCTTCATCAAGGGGGGCGACAAAATGACCAAACCGGACAATTCCTTTGCGATCGCCTGTAGCCTTAGCCAAAGCCTGACCCAAAGTAATCCCCACATCCTCATTAGTATGATGATCGTCAATATGAGTATCTCCGACGGCTTTAATCTCCAAATCTAATAAACCGTGGGAGGCAATTTGGTGCAACATATGGTCTAAAAAAGGCACTCCGGTAGCCACATCACAGCTACCTGTACCGTCCAAATTCACCGTCACAGAAACATCAGTTTCCCCGGTAGTACGCTTGACAGTAGCAATGCGGTTATCGGTGATATTAGGGTTAGTTGCGGTGGTGGAAGTTGAAGTGCGATCGCGAGTTTGCATAGTCAATAATTAGGGAACTGATACATTTACGCGACATTTTTCCGGTTGTTCCCGGACAATGCGACGATAC
>NZ_JARPLU010000142.1:0-12711 GCF_032349615.1 Limnospira sp. PMC 1279.21
CAGCCTAGCCGACTGTGTTGGGTTTCGCGATCGCTCCACCCAACCTACTAGAGTCTCCCAGCCTAGCCGCCTGTGTTGTGTAAAGCGATCGCTCCACCCAACCTACTAGAGTCCGAGTGTGTTGTAAAGCGATCGCACCAGCCAACCTACTAGAAACCCCGTTTATTAAATGTTTGCGTGGCTGATATAACCCCGCTTTTTAGGATTGCGGGGGATTTTCCGGGGAGGTGAAAATATTGCCCGCTGCGAAAATGTCTCCGATATTTAACCTTAATTCCGGGAAAACTTGAGAGACTATTTGTTGATTGTCCGTCAACACAGTTTCTTCATATAAACCCTCATCCAGCCGCAAAATCGATATCTTATTTAATATCGGATCTACAATCCAATATTCCTGGATTTCCGCCGCCGCATATTCCGTTCTTTTGTACCGATAATCCCGGTTTACCGATTCGGGACTGACCACTTCCACCACTAGGAGGGGTGGCGTTTGAAAAACTGCCGATTCATCCAACAATTCTACAACTTTTTCTCTGGATACGACACAGACATCCATCAATCGCGACTTCCTCGGTGAGGTTCTCACCCCGGCTTCTTTCAAACACAACCAAGGTGAATTCATCCGAGTTATTTCGGCTTTTAAAGTATCCCGGATAAAATCGGCGATTAGCAAATGTCTGATGGTTGGTGGGTTCATGATTTCTAATTGTCCATTGACTAATTCATAATGGTTGTCTGTGCCATCATCATATTTGAGGTAGTCCTCAAAAGTATATGTTTTGTCGGTGGTTATAGATGTCATGGCTATGGTATAATGGTTTTTGATGGTTTATTGAAAGCCAGCCAGTTAGTAGCCGCTAAAACACAACAACTAACTCCCCTGAAAACCTTGGGACTTCAGGGGGGTTACGGTTTTACCAACCAAAGGCTGAGATAAAATCAGCAGATGGTTTGTCGGCTTCGGAAGTTGTGGTTGTGTTAGAATCAGAGTCGATGCGGATTTCTGTGCAGAAGGTGGAGGTGTTGAAGCCTCCGAACCGCTTGACGGCACTCGATCGCATTCTTACATGAGGACCCACAAACCAAAAACGCTCAATGGAACTCATGGTTTCATATTCGGTTATTAAGGTTAAGCCGTCCTCTTCGTCCATCTCAAAACGTCCAATCACGGGGACAATTTCGGCATAACCGCGTTCCCGCAGCATTCGACCCCGGCGCGGATCATCTGGGTCTGGTACGATCGCAAATACGGTAGAACCCTTATGATTTTCGTCTTCCTTATCCCAAGCCATTTCGCCATTCCAGGTGACATGAGCGCCCCCCGCCGCCAAACTCGGGTCAATATCGTGCATTTTGCAGATCTCGGCTACCTGGGGGTCATCAGCGGTAAGGGAGGTTACATTGATATCAGAAAATCCTTTTTCGGCTTGACGAAAAGCTAGGTGATGGGTAGTCCTTAGCGATCGCCATCTTCCGGCACTCATATTAAAAAATTCTATAGCATCCATTAACTCAATCTCCAATCTGACGGCTATCAGTTTATTTTATGGCAGTTAGGGCTGAGTCTGTGGCTATCAGAGCGGAAAATCCAAAGTTTTGTTAAATAGATTAGTGTCTAAATGTCCATGATGGACAGATTGTCAAGTTTATGTTACGATAATTTACATTCCAGGTAAACAAAAATTACGGTTTAATCCAAAACCGTAGTCTCAATCCTAGAATTTCAGAGGAGGAGCGAACAATGCAAACCCCAGGAAATCTAAGCATAGAGCAACAATTCAAGCTCAAGGTTCTCCAGGAACAAGTCAAACACCTAAGTTTAGAAGAAGCTCAGGAGTATCTAATCGAGGTTTTTCGCCAAGGGATGGTTAAGGATAACTTACTGAAAAACTGGATGAAAGGCGCATAGCGTCAAAACACCATCAACCAATCACCACAACCAGAGGGAGGTCAGACAGGGCTAATTAAGTAGCTTCTGACCTCTTGGGGATAGGTTGTGCTTAACCAAAGCGACCACTAACATATTGTTGGGTGGCTTCTTCTTGGGGATTTTGGAACAGACTGTGAGTATCGCTAAACTCAACGAGGTAGCCAAAACGCTTGCTACCATCTTCGGCTTTAGCGTTAAAAAAGGCAGTCATATCAGCGACCCTAGTTGCTTGCTGCATATTATGGGTAACGATAATGATAGTGTATTGTTGTTTTAGCTCAACAATGAGTTCTTCAATCCGCATGGTAGAAATAGGGTCCAAAGCGGAGCAAGGTTCATCCATGAGAATTACATCAGGTTGAACGGAAACCGCGCGCGCAATACATAGACGTTGTTGCTGACCCCCAGACAAAGCCAAACCACTTTGTCGGAGTTTGTCCTTGACTTCATCCCACAGTACAGCCTGACGGAGCGATCGCTCTACAATTTCATCGAGATCAGCTTTAGACTTAGCCAAACCATTGACGCGCACCCCATAGGCGATATTTTCATAAATAGACTTAGGGAAGGGGTTAGGCTTCTGAAATACCATACCAATTTGTCGTCGCACTTGGACAGGATCGACAATGGGATCGTATAAATTCTGACCCTGATAGTAAATATTCCCGGACAACCTGAAGCCTGGAATCAAATCATTAATGCGATTAAAGCAGCGGAGAATAGTAGTTTTACCGCAGCCAGAAGGTCCGATAAAAGCGGTTACTCGTTTTTGGAGAATGTCCATAGTCACGCCGCGAACTGCCTTAAAATCCCCATAGAAAACATCAATATTTTCAGCATGGATGACTATATCGGTATCAGTCACATTAGCAGTATCGGGAATACTAGCATCCATCATGAGCAGTTAACTCCTGAATTGTTGAGCAATTGTACAAATAGATCCCCCACAACTTGATTAATACAGTTGGGGAATTAATGGGATATATAGCGGGGTGATGAGAGTTAAGGATAACCATGAACATCCCCGCCGTATGGGATTCGGGGGGAGTAGGTTTAATTTTACCAATCATCATGTAATATTGCTATATATGGAGGTTTATGGTTTAGCCAAAACGACCACTAACATAATCATGAGTTCGCTGGTCTTGGGGACAGGAAAAAATGTTTTCAGTGGTATCTACTTCGACTAAATAACCAACGCGCTTACCACCTTCTAGGGCTTCGGCGTTAAAGAAGGCGGTATAATCAGCTACGCGAGAAGCCTGCTGCATATTATGGGTAACAATGACAATGGTATAATGTTCCTTTAGTTCAGCCATCAAATCTTCAATTCGCATGGTGGAAATGGGGTCTAAAGCGGAACAGGGTTCATCCATCAAAATAACATCGGGTTGAACAGCGATCGCCCTAGCGATACATAAACGTTGCTGCTGTCCTCCCGATAGAGAAGTCCCCAACTTTTTCATATTATCCTTAACCTCATCCCAGAGGGCGGCGCTGCGTAGGGCTTTTTCGACCCTCTCATCTAAGTTATCTTTAATCCCATTTACGCGCAAACCATAGGCGACATTATCATAAATGGTCTTAGGGAAAGGGTTAGGCTGCTGAAAGACCATACCAATGCGGCGGCGGACAACAACGGGATCAACTCCCTTGCGATAGAGGGGTTGACCTCGGTAATTCAAAAGCCCTTTAACCTCAGCACCAGGAACCAGGTCATTAGTGCGGTTAAAGCAGCGTAAGAGGGTACTTTTACCACAGCCAGAGGGGCCAATAAAAGCGGTAATCTTGCGCTCCAGGATATCCATGTTAACATCCCGGAGAGCGATCGCACCGCTGTAGTAAACCGATAGATTTTTAATCTCAAAAATGCGCCGAGTATTTACGGACACATCACTAATATATTGTTGCATGGTTTCTCCAATTGGTCAAGCTAAAAGAACAGTGAGGCAGAATAGGTGAGCAAAAAAAAGGGAGGGGGTGGGTAAGTTAAAAGGTTTTTTTGCGGCTGAAATAGCGGGCTAAAACGCTGAAAATAAGGACAAGTGACAACAGGACCAAAGCGGCGGCCCAAGCCAAAGCCTGAGATGCTTTGTAGGGAATAATCGAGAAAAAGTAAATCAAGATAGGTAGGGTAGCAACTGGTTCCCAAACATTAGCAGCCCAGAAGTTATTGTTAAAGGAGGTAAACAGTAAGGGTGCAGCTTCTCCAGAGGCGCGGGCGACAGAGAGAACAACACCTGTGACAATAGAAGTTAGGGCGGCGGGTAAGACAATTTGCACTACAGTTTGAAATCGGGTAGCCCCAATACCAGTGGCAGCTAACCGCATTTCATTAGGAACCAATAACAAAGCCTCTTCGGTAGAGCGAATAATAATGGGTAACATCAAGACAGCCAAAGCGACCCCACCGGAAAAAGCGGAAAATCCTCCCATGGGTCTGACGACAATGGAGTAAGCAAATAAGCCACATAAAATGGCGGGAACCCCGGTAAGTACGTTACAGGAGAACTTGACCAAGTAGGCTAACTTAGTGCCGCGACCGAACTCGGCTAGATAAATAGCGGCAATGACACCAAAGGGAACAGCAATCATGGTAGCAATTCCGAGGGTCATTAAGCTACCGATAATGGCATGACCAAAACCGCCCTCAGAGAGGCCGGGAGGGGGTGGTAATTTAGTGAAGATATCGGGAAAGACTAAAGCGCCTACGCCTTTTTGAAAGACGCTAAGGAGGACCCACAGCAAGGGAATGACAACTGTGGCTGCAAAGACCATGGTTAAGACTGTTAAGACCCGTCCCACGAGACGGCGATGGCGAGCCATGGTTTTCTCGCTGATATCGAAACTATCGCCTTCAGAAGGAAAGGAAGGCTGACGACCTAGATTATCCATAATTTATGCTTGCTAAACTTAATCGGGGATTGAGTGAACAAAAAACTCAGGTCAAAGTCAGAAACCTTACTCAATATTCTGAAATCGACGAATGACGAGTTCGGCCAAGATATTGACGACCAGGGATAGGATCATCAGGACTAAACCTGCATACATGAGAGCGGCTACTTGGGTGCGTCCGGCTTCGCCAAACTGGGAGGCGATGAGACCTGTAATGGTTGATCCGGGCTGTAACCATGATATGTTAATGCGGTTGGCGTTACCGACTAGCATGGCGGCTACCATAGTTTCACCCATAGCGCGACCCATTCCCAACATGACGGAACTGATAATCCCAGATAAGCCAGCGGGGATAAGGACTCTGAGAATAGTTTCCCAGCGGGTGGCTCCTAAAGCGAGGGAACCATTGCGGAGGTCTCTGGGTAGGGCTTCAAAGGTGCTACGGGTAATCGAGATGATAATGGGGACGATCATAATGGATAGGACTAAACCGACCAGTAAGAGGTTATTACCGGAGGGGGTAGGGCCACCAAAAAGGGGAATCCAACCGAAGTAGCTGTTGAGAAATCTAAAAACGGGTCTGATCATGGGAATGAGGATAAAAATGCCCCAAATGCCTAAAACCACACTAGGAATGGCTACAATTAGCTCGATCGCAAAAGCGATGGGAGTTGTCACCCATTTGGGAGCAAATCCTTCGGTGAGGAAGACAGCGACCCCAATGCCGAGGGGAACAGCAATTACTAGAGCGATAAAGGCGGTAACTAAGGTTCCATAAATTTGGGGTAGCACGCCATATACGTTGGTTACAGGGTTCCAGGTTGTATTGACTAAAAAACCGAGACCAAATTGGCGAATGGCGGGGGTAGCTTCGATCGCTGTTTGTAGGATTACCCAAAGTAAAACGGCTCCGGCACCAATAGCCAGGAGTAGGGTTAATCCCCAGAAGCCGATATCGATGACTCTAATGGTGCTGGTTCGTTTTTCCAGGCTACGGCTAGTGAATTGATTTGATGGATCAACCAGGGTCATGATGTTGTTTTGTCTCCACTTTGATTAGTTGAGTATTTACAGGAAGGAGCGATCGCCAAAATGTTCAGGAAGTAACTGGGACTAGGAAAGTGTGGGAGTAGTTGTCAGTTATCCATTGAACCGGAAAAGGCTAACGGAGTGGTTTGTTAACACACCCAGACTCTGGGCTATATATCCCAACTCGATAAAAGTTTCGGTAGTAGGAGTACCAAAAATGTGGCACTCCTGAATTGTCTAAGGGAATCTGTTAGTTGGCATTTACGGTGTCAAAGACAGCTTTAATCCTTTGTACTAAAGGATCGGGGGTGGGAACAAAAAGGAGTTCTTCTGCTAAGGCTCTGCCTTCTGGACCTAAAGACCATTCAAAAACCTGACGCAGAGCTTGCCATTTGGCATCGTCTTCATAGTTTTGATAGATCATTACCCAAACTAGACCGACAATGGGGTAAGACTCAGCACCGGAGGGGTCAGGAACTAGCAAAGCAAAGTTATCGGGTACGGGTTCATCAAGTAAGGCTTTAGCTGCTGCTTCTGGAGATGGGGTGATAAAGTTTCCGGCTTGGTTTTCGATTAAAGCTGAGTCAATGTTGTTGAGGGCTGCGTAGGCATAAGATAGGAATCCAATGGCTCCCTCGTTTTGCTGAATGGCCGCGGCTACACCTTCGTTTCCTTGACCACCAATACCTATAGGCCAGTCTACGGAGGTGCCGACACCAGCAGGCCAGTCAGGACAGACTGTATTGATGTGGTTAGTAAATACAAAGGTGGTTCCACTACCGTCGGAACGATGAGCGAAGATAATGGGTAGGTTAGGAAGATTGAGGTTGGGGTTATCGGCGGCGATCGCCGGATCAGTCCATTGGGTAATCTGTCCGGTCACGATACCACAGTAGGCTTGCCGAGATAGTCTCAGTTGGAGGTTCTCAACTCCGGGTAGGTTATAGGAGAAGGAAACAAACCCTCCGGTTAAGGGAAGTTGAATGGGATCGTGACCGTGGGCGGCGATGAAGGATTCTGTGCGAGTGGCGGAGTCTGTGATTGGTGCTTCACTGGCTCCGAAGTCTACTGTGCCATTGATGTACTGCTCTAAACCAGCCCCACTTCCGACGGACTGATAACTAACTTGTACGTTGGGGTCTACCTGGCGGTTATAGGCATCAAACCAACGTTGAAATAGGGGGGCGGGGAAGGTCGCCCCAGCGCCGCTAATGGATATCCTTTGGCCGCGAGTTTCTCCTTCTTGGGGACCGGGAGCGCAGGCGGTTGCTCCCAATAGTATTGGTAGGGAGGCTACTGCTAAAAGGACTTTGCGATTGAGAACCATGAAAAATACGTCCACTTGGTGAAACGACTAGGAAATCAGATGAACAATAACCGATTAAGGTTCTGGTTTAATTTGATACTCAGGTACAAAAACAGACTTTAAGCCCGATACCTACACAAGAAATTACCACAAGATTGATGACTCCACAAGGGGAGTTTATGGTTAGAAAAAAATCTAAAGATTTAGCTTAACTTGGTTTTTCTGTCAAGGATAACCTAACCTTAAACTAATCTTAATCAAGGCTAACTTGACTATAGGTGGCTGGTATGGTGCTGTTTTTATTAAATTCTAATTGGGGGGAACATCTTATGTCAAAGAAAGGCGGCTTATTTAGTCTGATCTGTGGGGAGATTGATAAATTTTAGTAGCACCTAACTTTACCAGGGGGAGGAAAATTAATGAATAATTAACAATTGCCATCTATGGCCACGGGGTGGGGTTGCCATTGAGCTTGGGGTGAGATGATGCTAGGATGGGGAGATTAAGGTAATTACGCAGTTTAAGGCTTAATCGTGGTTCAAGCACTGCCATCAACTAACCGTCAGTCCCAACTCAATGCTGAGTCTTGGTCGCTTACACCTACGGGTCAGACAACAGAGCAACTATTGCAGTGGCTCAATTCCCTGGCTGACCGGGTAATTGGGGGCGATCGCATTGGTCGAGAAGAGGCGATCGCACTGACTAAGATCGAAGGAAATGATCACATTCTGCTGCTGTGTGAGGCGGCGGACCGAGTACGTCAAGCCTGTTGTGGCATAATGGTAGATTTATGTAGCATTATTAATGTCAAGTCGGGGAACTGTTCGGAAAATTGCAGTTTCTGTTCCCAGTCGGTTCACCACCCTGGGGAAAATTCGCCTATTTATGGGCTAAAATCTCCAGAGGAAATTCTGGCTCAGGCGAAAGCTGCTGAAGAAGCTGGGGCGAAACGGTTTTGTTTGGTTTCTCAGGGACGGGGTATTAAGTACAATAGCCCCAAGTCTAGTGAGTTTGAACAGATCCTAGAGACGGTTCGCCGTATTCAGGCGGAAACTTCCATTAAACCCTGTTGTGCTTTGGGAGAAATTACCCCAGAACAGGCTCAGGCTTTGGCGCAAGCAGGTGTGACTAGGTACAATCACAATCTGGAATCTTCCGAAAGTTTTTACGGTAATATTGTGACGACTCATAGTTGGCACGATCGCGTTGAAACTGTGAAAAATATCAAGGCTGCTGGTATTCAAGCCTGTACGGGTGGCATTATCGGTATGGGGGAAAGCTGGGAAGACCGTGTTGACCTGGCTTTAGCATTGCGGGAACTTGAGGTAGAGTCGGTTCCGATTAATCTACTTAACCCCCGTGAAGGAACCCCTTTGGGGGGGCGCTCCCGTCTTGACCCATATCAAGCACTGAAAGCGATCGCTATTTTTCGCCTACTCCTCCCAGAGCAAATTTTGCGATATGCAGGGGGACGGGAAGCTGTTATGGGAGAATTACAAGGGTTAGGTCTGAAAGCGGGGATTAATGCCATGCTGATCGGACATTACCTAACTACTATGGGTCAACCTCCCGAAAGCGATCGGGCTATGTTAGAGTCTCTCGGTCTTGAGGGTGGAGAGGCTCCTATTCCCGGACAAAAACCCAACCATAAACACCAGACTAAAACTTCAGTATAACTCCCTGACAATTGATACCACCAGTTGAATTTTTATGGGCGATCATTGGCGTACTTCTGACTATCGGTGGCACCTTCTTGGAAGCGTTTGTCACCGACCCCTCTAGCCTTTGGAGTCAGCCTAACATTCAGATACATTCCTTGGGTGTTACCTATCAGATCGGAGCAGTTCTACTGGTGGGGTGTATGGGGGGAAAAAATGCGGCGGCTATGTCTCAAATTGCCTATCTAGCCTTGGGTTTGACGGTTTTACCTGTTTTTTCCCAAGGCGGCGGCTTTGGCTACCTCGCAGAGCCTACCTTTGGCTATCTATTGGGTTTTGTTCCCGGTGGTTGGGTCTGTGGTTTTTTGGCTTTTCGTAATCATCCTAAGTTGGAATTGCTGGGATTTAGCTGTCTGTGTGGATTGATTACTATTCACTTGGTGGGGATACTTTATCTGGTTGCTACTCATTTGATGAATGATGTAGGCGATCGCATAATTCCACTCATGACGGCTATTCACAGCTATTCTCTTACTCCCCTCGGTGGTCAGTTGGCTGTGGCTTGTGCGGTAACTGTTATATCCTATGTCCTCCGGGGGTTAATGTTTTATTAACTCAAAATTATCCTCCATGGGATTTAAAAAAAACTCGACTTTTTGGATAGCTGCAACTATCAGTTTGGTGATAGATCATTTGACTAAGTTTTGGGTCGTGCAGACTTTTGAGTTGACTACCCCTCCCCAAACTGTCCCCATTTTACCCGGTATTTTTCATATTACATATGTCGTTAATACTGGGGCGGCTTTTAGTTTGTTCAGCAATGGCGGTGTTTATTGGCTGCGTTGGTTGTCTCTGCTGGTTAGTCTGGGATTAATGCTTTGGGCTTGGTTTGGCCCTCGGCTCATTTCCTGGGAACAGTGGGGATATGGTTTGATTCTTGGCGGCGCTTTGGGTAACGGTATCGATCGCTTTGTTTCTGGTCATGTGGTCGATTTCTTCGATTTCCGCCTGATTCAATTTCCTGTGTTTAATGTCGCTGATATTTCTATTAATGTCGGGATTATCTGTTTGCTGATCGCTGCTTTTCAGCCCCATTCTCACCCATAATTTTTCTGGTCAAGGGGTTGACATCGACCGCCGCTTTCTGTTATGATATTGACATATCCTCAATAATAAGAAATAAGCAAAAATAAAAAAATCGCAAACATCCCATTATGATAAAAGTATAGCGCAAGGCAGCCGCAAAAGCAACCCCCCTCCCCAAAAAGCGAAAATTTTTAACATTTATTAATTTTTTGTTACAAAACTTAACAATATACTATGTATGATAGATGAAAGTGGAGCATTGAGTGTAATAGCGGGCCAATGGTAGTAAATGAATTGTTAGCAGCAGAATCGATAATAACAGAATCGGTGAAGGGTGAGGGAGACTATGATATAGCAATTGTGGGGGGTGGTATTGTGGGGGCGACAGTAGCGTGTAGCCTAAGAAATTCTGGGTTAAGAATAGCACTAATTGAACCTCAGCCAAAAGCGATCGCCGCCAGTCGTCGCCAAGCCTATGCTTTAACGTTACAAACTGGGCGCATTTTAGATGATATCGGGGTGTGGGGAGACATTCTCCCCAAAATAACGACATTTTATCAAATTAGTCTGAGTGATAGCGATCATCCAAATGTGATCAATTTTGAACCGAGGGACTTAGGGACGGAAGCATTAGGATATGTGGGAGAACATTCGATTATCCTAACAGCAATGCAAAGGTTTCTGGAAGATTGCGCCGAGGTGCATTGGTGGTGTCCAGCGACAGTGAAACAAGTTAATTATTATAGCGATCGCGCCGAAATCGAGGTAGAAAATGGGGAGGGAATTAAGACCATTAAAGCGAGGTTAGTCCTAGCTGCTGATGGTGCTAAATCTCCCTTGCGTGAAGCCTCTGGAATTAAGACGAAAGGTTGGAAATATTGGCAGTCCTGTATAGCGTTTACGATTCAAACAGAAAAACATCATAATAATGTAGCATTTGAAAAATTCTGGTCAAGCGGACCGATGGGAGTTTTGCCGCTACCGGGAAATCGCTGTCAAGTGGTGTTAACTGCGCCCCATAGCCAAGCCCATGAGTGGCAAAAAATGGATAAAGGGGAGTTTTTGGAATTGCTAGAATATCGGACGGGTGGAGTTTTGGGGCGCTTAGAATTATTGAGCGATCGCATAGTGTTTCCCGTGCAATTGATGCAAAGCGATCGCTATGTTAATCATAGATTAGCGTTAGTAGGAGATGCGGCGCATTGTTGTCACCCGGTGGGAGGTCAAGGGTTAAATATGGGGATTCGTGATGCTGGTGCGATCGCCGAAATTGTGAAAAAGGCTTATCAAGCGGGTGAAGATATTGGCGACATGAAAACTCTCAACCGATATCAGAAATGGCGGCGGGGAGAAAACCTGTTAATTTTGGGGTTTACGGATTTTCTGGATCGGATGTTTTCGGGGAATTGGCGACCTAAAGTTATCTTGCGTCGTTGGGGACTTTGGGGATTAAAAAAAATCCGACCTTTGCGTTATTTGTCATTACGAATAATGACGGGATTATTTGGACGCGCGCCCCAAATTACTGAATGTAAGTAAATAGGGAGTTATCAATTATGGGGGTGGGGGTGATGCTGAGGGGTTGATTTTTGACCAAGGGTGGGAGTATCTTAAAAGCGATCGCTATATATCAGTAATTTAGACCATGATTATCAATCGTCGCCAATTTTTAAAAACTTCTGCTTTTCTGGGGGGGTCTTTACTGCTAGATAAGTTGAGAGGTCCGGCGGCTGTAGCTGCTAATGAGTTAGCTACACACCCTGATCAAATTATTATGCAGTTAGACTGGAAATATAATGCCCAATTTGCTGGGGTGTTGCTGGCTGATTATTATAATCTCTATAAAAGCAGTGGTTTGGCGGTAGAAATTAGACCGGGAGAAACGGCGATGATTGTAACTAATCAAGTAGCCAAAAATCCGGCGATTATTGGTTGTGGTGAACAGGATATTATTATGAATGCCCAAATTGCGGGTCAACCGATAAAAGCTATAGCTACGATGTTCCAAAATTCCCCTTTGGGGTTAATGTCGATGCCAAATAGTCAGATTTATGACTTACAAGATTTAATCGGGAAACGGGTAGGAATGGAGGGGGAAAGTTACTCGATTATGCAAATGGCTATGGGTTATGATAACATCCCCTCCCATGCCATTGAAATTATCCTAGTTTCAGGAGAGGAAAAACATGATCTGCTACTGAGGGGTGAAGTAGATGCTGTACAATGTTATATTGTAGACGAACCGATTGGATTTGCTGCCAAAACCGGGATTACACCTAACATTATTAAATTTAGTGATTATGGTTATGATGCCTATGTTCAGGTAATTTTTGCCCATAATGAACTATTACAATACCACCCGGAAATAGTGCAGAAATTTTTAGAGGTGACATTTGCGGGTTGGCGGTTGGCTTTGGATGATGTGGAAAAGGCGGCGAAAATTATTGTTAATAATTATGCAGAACCCGGTGGAGAGTATGACGATTTAGATTATCAAATAGCTTCTCTGAAACAGGTAGCTAATTATGTCACTGGGGGACTTACAGATAAGAATTTAGGGAAAATAAATAGCGATCGCTGGCAAAGTATGGCTGCCAAATTCGAGAAGTATGGTATCATAAATGATGTGCCATTATTCTCTAATTCAGTAGATGATAGATTTATCAATTAATAATTAATAATTAATAATTAATAATTAATAATTAATTATTGTAGGGGCGGGTTCTGCTGTCAACTCAACTCTCCAAAACCATATTAATAAACCCGCCCTCCGGGTTCTGCTGTCAACTCAACTCTCCAAAACCATT